>DAOMFB010000161.1:0-6826 GCA_035429585.1 Thermoanaerobaculia bacterium | reverse complement strand
GGACCGCGCCCGCGACGTCGTCGGGGGCCCCGAGGCGCCCGAGGACGTTCTGCTTCGACAGGGCCTCCCGGGCCTCCACGGACAGGGCCTCCGTCATGGCCGTCGCGACGTAGCCGGGCGCGACGGCGTTCACCGTGATGCCGCGGGAGCCGATCTCCCGGGCCAGCGCCTTCGTGAAACCGACGATCCCCGCCTTGGCGGCCGCGTAGTTCGTCTGGCCGGGGTTGCCCATCAGGCCGACGACCGACGTGATGTTCACGATCCGCCCGGCCACCTTCCGGCGGACCATCACCTTCGCGGCCTCCTGCGACGCCAGGAAGACGCCCGTCAGGTTCGTGGCGAGGACGCGGTCCCAGGCGTCCTTCCCCATCCGGAGGATCAGGCCGTCCTCCGTGATCCCGGCGTTGTTCACGAGGACGTCCAGCTTCCCGTGCTTCTCCACGACGGCGCGGAAGCCGCCGGTGACCGAGGCCGGATCGCCCACGTCCATCCGGAGCGGCTCGGCGGAGCCCCCGGCCGCGACGATCGCCGCCGCGACCGCCCGCGCCTTCTCCTCGCTCCGCGCCGCGACGACGACGTGCGCCCCGGCGCCGGCGAGCCGGCGGGCGATCGCCTCGCCGATCCCCTGCGAGCCCCCCGTCACGAGCGCGACCTTTCCGTCGAGCGAGACCGTGTACCCCATCGTCTGCCTCCGAAGCTCCCGCGACGATAGCAGGAGAAAGTTCACTCCTCCGCGAGGTCGGCGGCGACGGCTCCCGAGGCGCGGAGGAAGTCGTCGCCCGAGAGGACGAGCTGGACGCCCCGCTGCCCCGCCGAGCAGACGAGCCGGGGGCGGCCGGCCGCCGACGCGTCGACGTAGAGCGGGACGGCGCGCCGCATCCCGAACGGGGAGCAGCCCCCCTTCACGTACCCGGTCAGGCGCTCCATCTCCGGGGCGGCGAGGAGGGCGACCGTCCGGTTGCCCGAGATCCGCGCCAGCTTCTTCAGCGAGAGGCGGACCGGCGTCGGGACGACGGCCGCCAGGGGCCCGGTCCGGTCTCCCCTCGCGACCAGCGTCTTGAAGACGTCCTCCGGCGGGAGCCCGAGCTTCTCGCACGCCTCCTCGGCCGTGAAGTCCGACGCCGCGAACGTGAGGACCTCGTAGGGGACCCGTTTCGCGTCGAGCGCCTTCGTGGCGTTGGTGGCGGGGGGCTTCTTCACGCGCCGAGGAGTTTCGCGACCCCGGCCGCATCGGAGGTCGAGACGACCGGCCAGTCCCGGACGATCCGCTTCGCGAGGCCGGCGAGGACCGTCCCCGGCCCGCACTCGACCGCGGCGGGCGCCGCGCCGGAGAGGGCGCCGACGCTCTCGACCCACCGGACCGCCGAGCAGACCTGCCGCTTCAGGGCCTCGCGGGCCGCCCCGGGGTCGCGGTTCGGCGTCGCGTCGACGTTCGTGACGACGGGGAAGGTCATCGGGCGGAAGGGGGTCGCGTCGAGGTACGGCGCCAGCTTCTCCTCGGCGGCCTTCATGAGGGCGCAGTGGAACGGCGCCGAGACGGGGAGCGGAAGGACCCGCTTGGCCCCCGCGCCCTTCAGGAGCTCCGCGGCGCGCGCGACGCCCCGGGCCGTCCCCGCGATGACCGTCTGCTCCGGGGAGTTGAAGTTCGCCGCGGCGCAGGTCTCGCCGGTCTCCGCCTCGGCCCCGGCGCACGCCGCGGCCACCGCCTCCGGCGGAAGGCCGATCACGGCCGACATCGCCCCGGCCCCGGCCGGGACCGCCTCCTGCATGAAGAGGCCGCGCCGGCGGACGAGGACGACGGCCTCCTCGAGCGTGAGCGCCCCCGCGGCCACGAGCGCCGCGTACTCGCCGAGCGAGTGCCCCGCCGCGATCTGCGGGGCCGCCCCCCGCGCCTTCAGGACCTCGAAGACGGCGACGGAGTGCGTCACGATGGCCGGCTGCGTCACGGCGGTCTGCCTCAGCTCCTCGTCCGTTCCCTCGAAGGAGACCGTCGAGACCGAGAGGCCGAGCGCCGCGAGGGCCGCGTCGGCCCGCTCGTAGACGGCCCGCGCCTCGGGGTACGCCGCCGCGAGGTCCTTCCCCATCCCCGCGAACTGCGACCCCTGCCCGGGGAAGAGGAACGCGCCCCTCACCACCGGACGAGGGCGGCGCCCCAGGTCAGGCCGGCGCCGAAGGCCGCGAAGAGGATCAGGTCGCCGCGCTTGATCCGCCCCTCCCGGACGTACTCGTCCAGGGCGAGCGGGATGGATGCCGCGCTGGTGTTCCCGTAGCGGGAGATGTTGACCACGCAGCGGTCCGGCGGGATCTCCAGCCGCTCGCCGACGGCCCGGATGATCCGGTCGTTGGCCTGGTGGGGGATCAGCCACTGGACGTCGGCGGAGGTGAAGCCGCTCTCCTTCAGCACCTCGCGGCAGACGTCCGTCATCGTGCGTACGGCCACCTTGAAGGTCTCGCCCCCCATCATCTTGATGTACGGGAGGCCCTGCCCGAGCGTCTCCGGCCGGTTCGGGGGGGCGTTCGAGCCGCCCCCCGGCATCGAGATGTACTGCGCCCCCTCGCCGTCGCAGCGGATCGTCGTGGCGAGGACGCCGTGGTCGGCCTTCGTCGCCTTGAGGACGGTCGCTCCGGCGCCGTCGCCGAACAGGATGCAGGTCGCGCGGTCCGTGTAGTCGGTGAAGCGCGTCAGGAACTCGGCGCCGACGAGAAGGATGTTCTTCGCCTTGGCCGACTGGATGAGGCCGTCCGCCACGTGGAGGCCGTAGAGCCAGCCGGAGCAGCCGGCGTTCTGGTCCCAGGCGGCCGCCTTCTTCGCCCCGAGCTTCTGCTGGACGAGGCAGGCCGCCGACGGGACGAGCTGGTCCGGCGAGACGGTGGCGAGGATGACGGCGTCGAGCTCGCGGGGATGGACCTGCGCGGCCTCGAGGGCCTTCTGCGCGGCGGCGACCGCGAAGTCCGAGAGAACCTCCCCGTCGGCCGCCTGCCGCCGCTCGCTGATGCCCGTCCGCGTCCGGATCCACTCGTCGTTCGTCTCGACGAGCCGTTCCAGGTCCGCGTTCGTCAGAACCCGCGACGGGACGGCGGCGCCGGTCCCCGCAATGGTGGCATGAAACATCGGTCCCCCCTTGATCCGACAGACGGGATGTTAGCGGCGGAGCGGCTCCCGGGCGAACTCGAGCGCCTGGAGCCGGATCTTCTCCGGGATGCCGTGCGCCGCGAAGTCGTGCGCGGCGCGGATGGCGTTGCGGACGGCCTTCGCGTTGGAGCGGCCGTGCCCGATGAGGCAGGCGCCGTTCACGCCGAGAAGGGGCGCCCCGCCGACCTCGCTGTAGTCGAGCCGCTTCTTGAAGGCGCGGAAGGCGTCCTTGGAGAGGAGAAACCCCATCGAGGCCTGGAGGCTCCGCGTGATCTCCTGCCGGAGCGCCTCCTCGACCATGTGGGCGAGGCTCTCCGAGACCTTGAGGATCACGTTCCCCGTGAAGCCGTCGGTCACGATCACGTCGACGTCGCCCGAGTAGACGTCCCGGCCCTCGACGTTTCCGACGAACTGAAGGCCCGAGGACTTCAGGAGGCCGAAGACCTCGCGGGTCGTGTCGGTCCCCTTCCCTTCCTCCTCGCCGACCGACATCAGGCCGATCTTCGGCTTCGCGACGCCGAGGGCCTCCTGCGCGTAGAAGTGACCCATGAGGGCGAACTCGCGGTAGTGCTCGGGGCGGCAGCTGACGTTCGCGCCGACGTCGAGGAGCACGCGCTTGCGCCCCAGCCCCGGGAGGACGGCGGCGAGGGCGGGACGGTCGATCCCGTCGAGGACCCCCATGATCATCTTCGCGACGACCATCGCGGCGCCGGTGTGCCCGGCGGTGAACATCCCGCGGGCCCGGCCGCTCCGGACGCACTCGGCCGCGACCCGGACCGACGCGCGCCGCTTCTTCCGGATGGGCGTGATGGAGGGCTCGTCGAACGCGACGACCTCGTCCGCCTCCACGAGGGAGATCCGGTTGCCCGTGTAATCGAGCCGCCGGAGCTCCGATTCGATCTCCCGCCGGCGGCCGACGAGGAGGGTGTCGAGCCCGAGCTCCACGGCGGCGGCGACCGCGCCCTCGACGACGGCGCGGGGCGCGAGGTCGCCGCCCATGGCGTCGACGGCGATCGTCATGAGCGGCGGGCCGCCCCGTCGTTCCCTATTCCGACTCGGTCCCCGCCATCACCTCGCGCCCCTTGTAGTAGCCGCAGGACGGGCAGACGCGGTGAGGCAGCTTGGCGGCGCCGCACTTCGGGCAGACCGAGGTCTGCTTCGGCTTGATGAAGTCGTGCGCGCGGCGCAGGTCGCGGCGTGTCTTGCTGTGTCGGTGTTTCGGATTCGGCATCGGAACTCTCCTGGCTCAGGTGTCGGATGTCTCGCGCCGGAGCGCCTTCAGGGCGGTCCAGCGGTCGTCGGTCGGCGGGGCGCAGTCGCACGGGGCGAGGTTCCGGTCGGCACCGCACATCGGGCAGAGCCCCCGGCAGTCCTCCCGGCAGAGCGCCCGCATCGGGATCTCGAGCTGCAGCTGCTCCTCGATGAGCGGGTCGAACGGGACCGTGAAGTCGTCGTAGAAGACGATGTCCAGGTCCGCCGCCTGGAGCTCCACTTCCTCCTCGCCGCTCCCGGTCGGCTGGTGCCGGTCGTGCGCCGGTGCGAAGACCCAGGACACCGGGCCGGCGCGGCGGAAGGGAACCGGCTTCAGGCAGCGGGCGCAGGAGACCGTCCCCTCGAACTCCAGGCGCCCCTCCAGGACGAAGCCCGGCTCGGCGCGGCGGAGCCGGCCGGAGAACCGGACCGGCGAGACCGAGAGGAGCTCGGCGCGCCCGAGCCGTTCGCCCGACAGGTCGAACTGCTGAGAAAGATCAAGGGGCTCGTCGAGAGCCTTCTCGAGATCGAGATCCATGGATCCGGCCCTCCCCGAGGCGGGCCGCGAAGTATAGGGAATAATGCCGGCGAATGCGAATCGCCGTCGACGCACGGCCCTTCGAGGAGCGTCCGACGGGCGCCGGCCGGGTCCTCGGAGGGCTCCTGCCGGCGTGGCGGCGCTCCTTCCCGGCCGACACGTTCGTCCTGCTGTCGCCGCGGCCGGTCTTTCTCCCGCCGCCCCTCGCCGGCGACGCCGCTCTCGCCGTCCGGACGGGGCCGCCCCTGCCCGGCACGATCTGGCTGCAGACCGTCGCCGGACGGGCGGCGCGGCGCGCGGGAGCCGACCTCTTCCTCGGGACGCTCTCGATCGTTCCGGCCCTCTCCTCCCTCCCGTCCGTCGCGCTGGTCCACGACCTGACCCCGCTCCTCCACCCCGAGTGGCACCCTTGGAAGAACCGCCTCGGCTTCTCGCCGTTCTTCGGCGCCACGGTGCGGAGGGCGGCCCGGATCGCGACGGTCTCCGCGGCGACCCGGGAGGACCTCCTCCGGCTCTACCCCGACGCCGCGGAGAGGACGGCCGTCGTCCCGAACGGCCTGACGCCGGCGCCCGGGCCCCCGGGCGGCGCGGCCCCGAACGGCGGGCGCCCCTACGTCCTCTTCCTCGGGACGCTCGAGCCGCGCAAGAACCTCCCCCGCCTCGTCGCGGCGATGGAGGCGATCTGGGACCGGACGCCCGACTTCCCCGATCTCCTCCTCGCGGGCGGGGCCGGCTGGGGTCTGCCCGGCTTCGCCGAGGGCCTCGGCCGGTCGCGACACGCCGCCCGGATCCGCCCCCTCGGGTGGCAGCCCGACGGGGAGTGCGCGCGCCTGCTCCGGGGGGCGCGGCTCCTCGCCTATCCGAGCCTCTACGAGGGGTTCGGCCTTCCGCCGCTCGAGGCGATGGCCCTCGGGATCCCCGTCGTCGGCTCCGCCTCCTCCTCCCTGCCGGAGGTCATCGGCGACGCGGGCCTCCTGCCGGACCCGGAGAGCGTGGAGGGGATCGCCGCGGCCCTCCGCCGCGCTCACGAGGACGCGGCGTGGCGCGAGGCCGCGCGCGCCCGCGGCCTCGAACGGGCGAAGGCGTTCACGTGGGAGGCGTCGGCGGCGAGGCTCCGTTCCCTCTGCGAGGAGGCGATCCGGTGACGAAGGTCCTCCTCGACGCGCGGAAGGCGCGCGACTTCGGAATCGGCCGCTACGTCCTCGGACTGCTCGGGGGCCTCGCCCGGCGCGGCGAGTTCGACCTCTCGGCGGTGGTCTTCCCGGGCGACGCCGGCCTCCTTCCCGCCGGCGTCACGCCGCTCCTCTCGACGGCGGGCCATTCCACGGCCGGCGAGCTCGTCGCCGTCCGGGGCGCGATCGCGCGCGGGAAGCCCGATCTCTTCCACGCCCCGCACTACGTCGTCCCGCTCTTCCCGCCACGGGCCACCGTCGTGACGATCCACGACCTGATGCACCGGACCCGCCCGGAGCACGCGACGCTCCCGAAACGGGCCTACGCGTCGTGGATGCTCCGTCGCGCCGCCCGCCTCTCGGCCCGGATCATCACCGTCTCCGGGGCGGTCCGGCGGGAGGTGGCCGAAGCCTTTCCGTCCGCCGCGGCGAAGCTCGTCGTCGTTCCGAACGGCGTGGGGCCGGAGTTTCGGGCCGGGGCGCCGGCGGCCGCCGGCACTCCCTACCTCCTCTTCCTCGGGAACGACAAGCCCCACAAGAACCTCGACGGGCTCGCTCTGGCGTTCGGGCGCGTCGCGCGCGCGGGGATGCCCCACCGGCTCGTCCTCGCAGGAGGAGCCCCGGAACGCCGCGAGGCCCGCCTCGCGGCCGCCCGAGCGGCCGGTATCGCAGACCGACTCGTCGACCTCGGGGTCCTCCCCGACTCCGACATCCTCCCGCTCCTGGCGGGGG
>DAOMFB010000160.1:0-6827 GCA_035429585.1 Thermoanaerobaculia bacterium | reverse complement strand
CGCCGCCCGGAACGGGCGTGCCGTCGTCATCGCCCACCCCCACCGCGAGAGCGTGGAGTTCCTGGCCCGGGCCCTCCCGGAGCTCGCGCGCCGGGGGCCGCGCCCGGTCCGGCTCACCGAGCTCCTCGACTGATCAGCTCTCCGAGGCCTTGGCCTCGTCCCAGAGCCGGTCCAGCTCGGCGAGAGGCGTCTTCGAGACGTCGCCGCCGGCCGCGGCGACCCGGCGGGCCACCTCCTCGAAGCGCCGGGCGAAGCGGGCGTTCGTGGCCTGGAGGGCGGCCTCCGGGTCCACGTGAAGCCGCCGCGCCACGTTCACGACGGTGAAGAGGACGTCGCCGATCTCGTGGGCGATCCGCTCGCGCGCCGCGCCCTCCCGGAGCACCTCGGCCTTGAACTCGCCGACCTCCTCGTCGAGCTTGGAGAGCACGTCGGCGTCGCGCTCCCAGTCGAACCCGAGATCGGCCGCCCGGGACGTCATCCGGACCGCCTTCAGGAGCGCCGGGAGCGCCCGCGGCACGCCGTCGAACGGGGACGCTCCCGTCGCCGCCCGTTCCTTCTCCTTGATCGCCTCCCACTGGAGCCGGACGCCCTCGGCGTCGTGCACCTCGGCCTCGCCGAAGACGTGCGGGTGCCGGGCCACCATCTTCGCGTGGATCCGCCGGGCGCAGGAGCCGAGGTCGAACGCCCCCGATTCGCTCCCGAGCCGGGCGAGGAAGACGATCTCGAACAGGAGGTCGCCCAGCTCCGCCTCGACCTCGTCCCAGCTCTCGCGGGCCAGGGCGTCGAGCGCCTCGTAGCACTCCTCGAGGAGGTAGCCGGAGAGGGTCCGGAAGGTCTGCTTCCGGTCCCAGGGGCATTCCGTCCGGAGCCGGTCCATCAGCCGGACCAGCTCGGCCACGGCCGCGCCGGCCTTCGCGTCGCGCCCGGGGGGCGGGGTTTCCTCGCTCACGCCTGCGTTCCTCCTCGTTGCGTAGAATAATGACTCCTGCGAGGCGCTATGACCGAAGGCGAGAAAACCATCAAGGTAGTGGACCGCCGCCTCCACACGGCGGACGGCGAGCTGCGCGAGGAGGCGAAGGCGGAGCTCGAGAGGGCCGACGCGGCCCCCGAGCCGGCGCCCCCGGCGGCCCCGGCGCCTCCCGCCGAGCCCGCTCCCGAGACGAACCCGGGGCTCCTCCGGCTCCTCGACATGCTCGGGCAGACCGCGGCCCTCTACATGGAGGGCTTTCCCGATCCCGCGACGGGACGGCGGCAGGTCGACCTCCAGGGGGCCCGCCAGATCATCGACTCCCTCCTGGCCCTCCGGGAGAAGACGCGCGGGCGGCTCTCCTTCCAGGAGACCGACGCGCTCGAAGGCCTTCTCGGCGAGCTCCAGCTGGTCTTCGCGCGGCTGGCCGCCCCGCCCGCCGGCCGCCCGCCGGTTCCGACGCCTGCGAGGCGAGGCTGAGAAGAGCCCGCGGCGGACCCGCCCGTGACCTGCTGCGGGGCGGCCGCGGCGGGGCCCTTCTCGTCCTCCTCGCGGCGCTCGCCGCGGCGCCGGCGACGGCACAGGTGCTCGTCGCGCCGGGGGAGTCGACCGAGCTCGCCTTCCGGCGGCAGATGCGCGGCCAGTGGTTCGCGTGGCTCTCGGCGCAGGAGGAGGGGGACCCGATCACGGCGCGCGCCAAGGTCGACGAGATCCTGAAGTACTCGCAGAAGATCGAGATCCGGAGGATCACGGACCTGGCCCTGGCCGCGACGATCCTCGGCCGCCGGCAGGTCGAGCAGGGGAAGCCGGAGCTGGCGCGCGAGGCCTTCCAGTCGGCGACGCGGCTCGACCCGGACCTCCCGGAGCCGCGCTGGGCGCGCCTGTCCCTCGCCGTCCGGATGCGCCAGTACCGGTCCCTCGTCCCGGATTTCCTCGGCGCCTGCCGGGCCACGCTGGCCGACGGGGAGTCGCGACGCATCCTCCTGACGCGGCTCCTCCTCGTCCTCGCCTTCGCGGGCCTCGCGACGGCGGTCGCGGTCCTCGCGGTGCTCTGCGTGCGGCACGGCCGCCGCCTCGTTCACGACCTCGCGGAGACGGCGAGCCGGCTCGTCCCGGGCGGGCACGGCGCCGAGCTCGTCGTGGTCGTGATGCTCCTCGCCCCCCTCCTCCTCTCGTTCGACGTCCTCTGGTTCGGCCTCTTCCTCTTCGTCCTCGTCTTCGGCTACGCGACGTGGCCGCAGAAGGTCGCGGCCGCAGGGGCCCTGGCGCTCGCGGTGCCGCTCCTTCCGCTCCTCGACCGCACGTCGTACGAGCTGGCGGTCTCTTCCTCGGCCATCGTCCGGAGCGCCGAGGCCCTCGAGGAGTCGCGCTACGACCAGCGCGTCGTCGACAGCCTGGAGCAGGCGCGAAACCTCCTCCCGGAGGACGTGGACATCCGCTTCCTCCTCGGCCGCGTCTACCAGTCGCTCGGCCAGAACGAGCGCGCCGTCGCGGAGTACACGTCGGCGGCCGCGCTCTCCCCCCGCGAGAGCCGCTCGCTCGTGAACCGCGGGAACATCCGGTTCGTCGACGGCGACCTCGGCTCCGCCCAGGAGGACTACCAGGAGGCGCTCCGGCGCGACCCGCGGAACGTGCCGGCCCGGTACAACCTCGCGCTCCTCTTCGCCGAGACCTTCCGGACGGTCGAGGCGGGCCGGATGCTCGCCGAGGCCCGGGCCCTCGACACGGTCCTGGTCCAGTCCTACCAGGACGCGCCCACCCTCCTTGAGGTCGTCTCGCTGCCCTACCCGGTGGAGGAGGCCCGCGCGAAGGCCGCGGCGCTCGAGCGGGACGCGCGCGGCCGCCACCTGCTGGGCCTGTTCCGCGGGTTCAGCCCGGGCGCCGCCTGGCGGGTCCCGGTCCTGCTCGCCGTCCCGGCGGCTTTCCTGGCCGCGATCCTGCTCGACCGCCGCCGGCAGCGCGGCGAGGCGTACGCAGCGGAGTGCCAGAAGTGCGGCCGGACCTTCTGCCGCCGCTGCAAGCCGCCCGGCGAGAGCAGCCTTCTCTGCTCGCAGTGCATCCACGTCTACCTGAAGAAGGACGGCGTCGCCATCGAGACGAAGATGCAGAAGCTGGACGACGTCCGCCGCCGGAAGGCGCTCCAGGAGCGGATCCGCTGGTCCCTGAACCTCGTCGTGCCCGGCACGTCGGCGTTCCTCGAGTCGCGGGTGCTGGCCGGCGTCGCCGCGATGTTCCTCTTCGCCGCCGGCCTCCTCGGGGTCTTCGCGCGGCAGAGCTTCGGCGTCGTGCCCCGTCCCGGCCTCTCGCCGGCGCTCCCGGCCCTCGTCTTCTGGGGCGCCGTGGCGGCCGCCGGATGGGTCTTCGGCCAGACGACGGCGCGGAGAGGCTGACGATGGCGCTCGAAGGGACCCTCCGCGACTTCTCGCTGGCCGACATCCTCCAGCTCATCGCGCTGCAGCACAAGACCGGGCTCCTGAACGTCCGCAGCCCGTCGGACACGGTCTCGCTCGGGTTCGTCGACGGGATGCTCGTGTCGGCCGAGTCGTCCGCGCAGCGGCTCGACACGCGGCTCGGCACGGTGCTCGTCAAGACGCGGCGGCTCTCTCCGGAGGTCCTCCAGCGGGCCCTCGAGATCCAGTCGCAGACGCTCCAGCGCCTCGGTTTCATCCTCCTGAAGAACGGCTTCTGCACGGCCCAGGACCTCCGGGACGGGCTCGACATCCAGATCAAGCGGATCGCGTACGGCCTCTTCCGCTGGACCGACGGCGACTACGTCTTCGAGCAGACCGACCACGTCGACTACGACCACGAGTCGACGACGCCGCTGGCCGTCGAGCGCCTCCTCATGGAGGGGGCGCGCATGGTGGACGAGTGGCCCATCATCGAGAAGGTCGTCCGCTCGCTCGACCTCGTGTACCAGAGGGTCCCGGTGGCCCAGCCGGTGGTGCCCGCCGACGACGAGGAGCTGACGGACGACGTGGAGGTGGTGCCGGAGCGGCCGGGAAGGGACCGCCGCCTCGACCCGGTCCGGATCTCGCGCGCCGAGTGGGCCGTCTACGAGCTGGTCGACGGCCGGCGCTCGGTCGCCGAGATCAACGAGCAGACCTTCCTCTCCGAGTTCGACGGCTGCAAGGCCTTCTACGACCTCGTGAGCCGCGGCCTGATCGAGGAGGTCGGCGCTCCGCGCCACCCCGAGGCCGTGCTCGCCACGCCCCCGATCGCCGTCCGCCGCCCGATCGACGTGACCCTCTTCGTGGGCCTCGGCCTGGCGCTCCTCGGCCTCGTCGGGCTCCACTTCCAGTCGAAGAACCCGCTGAACCTCGTGACGGTCCCGCGCCGGCACGCGGCCGTGCTGGACGACTTCCAGAAGACGCAGTCCCTCCTCCGCCTCCGGAGGGTGGCCGAGGGGGTGGACGCCTTCGGCCTCCTCTCCGGCCGGTTCCCCGAGACGCTCGAGCGGCTCGTCGCGGCGAAGATCCTCGATCCGGCCGACCTCCTCGACCCGCTGGGGAACCGCTACCGCTACATCGTCCAGGGGAACAAGTTCTACCTGGTCGGATTCGACCGCGAGGGGAAGACGGACGTCGATCTTCTTTTCTCGAGGACGCTCGTCCTGAAGTCGGCCGAACCGTCCCAGGACCAGAAATCGGACAAGGAAGTCATTGAATTCAAGTGACTTGTTTGACCATACAGCGATGGTGAAGATTTCCGGCCCTTATTGACTTGACAACATTCCACTAAGGTTTTATCTTTGCCTCCGTCCATCGGGAACGGAGGCTTTTTCATGAGCAAGATCATCGGCATCGACCTCGGGACGACGAACAGCGTGGTGGCCGTCCTCGAGGGCGGGAGCGCGGAAGTCATCGCCAACTCGGAAGGGGGCCGCACGACGCCCTCGGTCGTCGCCTTCACGAAGTCCGGAGAGCGGCTGGCCGGCCAGGTCGCCAAGAGGCAGGCCGTCACGAACCCGGAGAACACCGTCTACTCGATCAAGCGCTTCATGGGGCGTCGCTACGAGGAAGTGAACGCCGAGATGAAGATGGTCCCCTACAAGGTCGTCCGGTCGTCGAACGGCGACGCGCGCGTCCTGGTCCAGGGGAAGGAGTTCTCGCCGCCCGAGATCTCCGCGATGATCCTCACGAAGCTGAAGGAGGCGGCCGAGGCCTACCTCGGGGAGAAGGTCGAGCGCGCCGTCATCACGGTGCCGGCCTACTTCAACGACGCGCAGCGCCAGGCCACCAAGGACGCGGGACAGATCGCGGGCCTCAAGGTGGAGCGGCTCGTCAACGAGCCGACGGCGGCCGCCCTCGCGTACGGCCTCGACAAGAAGAAGAACGAGACGATCGCCGTCTACGACTTCGGCGGCGGCACCTTCGACATCTCGATCCTGGAGGTGGGCGAGGGGGTCGTCGAGGTGAAGTCCACGAACGGCGACACGCACCTCGGCGGCGACAACATCGACCAGCGGATCGTCGACTGGCTCCTGGCGGAGTTCAAGAAGGACCAGGGCATCGACCTCGGGAAGGACCCGATGGCGATGCAGCGTCTCAAGGAGGCCGCCGAGAAGGCCAAGATCGAGCTCTCCACGACGCTGGAGTCGGAGATCAACCTCCCCTTCATCACCGCCGACGCGGCGGGCCCCAAGCACATGACGGTCAAGCTGACGCGGGCCAAGCTCGAGTCGATGGTCGAGGACATCCTGCAGCGCTCGGTCGCTCCGTGCCGCCAGGCGCTGAAGGACGCGGACCTGACCGCCGAGAAGATCGACGAGGTCGTTCTCGTCGGCGGCCAGACGCGGATGCCCCGGATCCAGGCGATCGTCAAGGAGCTGTTCGGCAAGGAGCCCCACAAGGGGGTGAACCCGGACGAGGTCGTCGCGGTCGGCGCCGCCCTGCAGGGAGGCGTCCTCGCGGGCGACGTGAAGGACCTGCTCCTGCTGGACGTCACGCCGCTGTCGCTCGGCGTCGAGACGCTCGGCGGCGTCATGACCCGGCTCATCGAGCGGAACACGACGATCCCGACGAAGAAGTCCGAGGTCTTCTCGACGGCGAGCGACGGCCAGACGTCGGTCGAGATCGTCGTCCTCCAGGGCGAGCGGGAGATGGCCGGCGACAACAAGAGGCTCGGGACGTTCCAGCTCCTCGGCATTCCGCCGGCCCCGCGCGGCATGCCGCAGATCGAGGTGACGTTCGACATCGACGCGAACGGCATCCTGCACGTCACGGCGAAGGACCGCGGCACCGGGAAGGAGCAGCGGATCCGGATCGAGGGCTCGTCCGGCCTCTCGAAGGACGAGGTCGAGGGCGCCGTGAAGCAGGCCGAGTCGCACCGGGCCGAGGACCGGACGCGCCGCGACGCCGTCGAGGCGAAGAACCAGCTCGACGCGCTGGTCTACTCCACGGAGAAGCTCCTCGAGGAGAGCGGCGACAAGGTGCCGGCCGCCGAGAAGGACGCCGTGGCCGCCGCCGTGGCCGACGCGAAGAAGGTGCTGGAAGGGAAGGCGGGCGACGCCGAGGCCCTTCGCCGCGCGGCCCAGGACCTGCAGAAGGCGAGCTACCGGATCGCCGAGGCCCTCTACAAGTCGGCGCCGGCCCCGGAGGCCGCGCCGGCGGGCGCCCCGGACGCCGGGCCGAAGGCGAAGGCCGACGACGTGATCGACGCCGAGGTCGTCGAGGAGAAGAAGTGACCCGGCCATGAGGCACGACCGACCCGAGGCCCGGCCGCACGGCCGGGCCCCGACCGGCCCCCGGGGACCGCGGGAGACGTCGTACGTGCTGATCGGGGTGGTGGCGCGCCGCTTCGGCGTCCACGCCCAGACCCTCGGTATCTACGAGCGCGTGGGGCTCATCCGGCCACCGCG
>DAOMFB010000159.1:0-6833 GCA_035429585.1 Thermoanaerobaculia bacterium | reverse complement strand
GCCCGCTCGGCCAGCTCGTCCCACCGGGTCGAGAGCCGGTCGATCCGCGCCGCCAGCTCCTCGCCGGCCGCCTCGAGCCGGGCCCGCGCCGTCGAGAGCATGCTCTCGGTCGCGGCGCGGGAGGGGGCCCGGCGCAGTCCCGTCACGATCCGGGCCCGCTCGAGGAGCCAGAGGAGGTAGAAGGTCGGGTCGATCTCCCACCACCGGAACCCCTGCGCCGCCGAGGAGGGGACGTAGTGGTGGTTGTTGTGCCATCCCTCCCCCATCGTCACGAGGGCGAGGAGGAAGCTGTTCCGGCTCGTGTCCCGCGTCGGGAAGACCCGCTTCCCGAAGACGTGCATGAGGCTGTTGATCGCGAACGTCCCGTGCCAGAGCAGGACGGTCGAGAGGAAGAAGCCCCAGAAGAGGCCGGTCCAGCCGAAGGCGAACCAGGTCGCCGCGGCGTACAGGAGGACGGGGGCGTACTGGTTCCGGTCCAGCCAGCGGAGCTCCGGGAACTTCGCGAAGTCGGGAATGAGGGAGAGGTCGGTCTGGTCGTACCTGCCGGAGAGGATCCACCCGATGTGGCTCCAGAAGAAGCCGTCCTGCAGGGGGCTGTGGAGGTCCTTCGGCGTGTCGGACCACCGGTGGTGGTGCCGGTGGAGGCCGGCCCACCAGAGGACGCCCTTCTGGGCGGAGGTCTGGGCGAGGAAGGCCAGGAGGAACTGCGGCAGGCGCCCGAGCCGGAAGGCGCGGTGGGCGAAGTAGCGGTGGAATCCGGCCGTGATGCCGAACATCCGGAGGTAGTAGGAGCCGAGGCAGAGGGCGACGCCGCTCCACGAGAAGCCGACGGCGAAGACCCCGAGCGCGAGGACGTGGACGAATAGGAAACCGAACGCCGCGGAGAAGCGGACGGAGCGGTCGGGATGGGCCCACGGGCCCGCCGCCCCGGTCGGGCGAAACGACAGCATCCCGGGATGCTACGCGGCGCGTCAGCGGGCGCCAAGCGAAAACAAGGGCCCCTGTAGACTTCGAAGATGGCCGACCCCTCTCCGCAGACCTACGCGAATCATCGGCGCTACGACCCCCTCTTCCACGTCTTCGTTTTCGGGATCCTCGCCCTCTCGCTCCTCGTCTCCCTCTGGCAGCTCGTCCGGAATCCGGGGTTCACGACGGCGTGGGTCTTCCTCGTCTTCGCCGCGCTCCTCGTCCTCTACTTCAAGGTGCGGCTCTACGCCCTGAAGGTGCAGGACCGCGTCATCCGGCTGGAGGAGCGGCTGCGCCTCGGGCAGCTCCTCTCCGGGCCGCTCCGGTCCCGGATCGACGAGCTCACCGAGGGACAGCTCATCGGTCTCCGGTTCGCCTCGGACGGCGAAGTCGCCGCCCTCGTCGCGGAGGCGCTGGACGAGAAACTCCCCGGCGAGGAGATCAAGAAGCGCGTGAAGAGCTGGCGCCCGGATACGTTCCGGGTGTAGTCACCCGATCCGGGGTCCCGCCGCCGCGATCAGCTCGCGGCGGACGGGGTCCATCGCGGCGCGCGTCCGCGCGCAGAGGTCGTCCACGTCCGCCTCCGAGAGGCCGGACGTCGGGATCGGCTCGAGGATCCGGACGGCGACCCGGCCGGGCCGGGCGAGGAAGCGCCGGGCGTCGAAGACGGTCCAGAGCGGCCCGACGACGACCGGGACGACGGGGACCTTCGAGGCGATGGCGAGGTGGAAGGCGCCCTTCTTGAAGGGGAGCATCTCGGCGCCCACGTTCCGGTGCCCTTCCGGGGCCATCCAGACGTTCAGCCGTTCCCCGTTGATCCGGCGGGCGGCCTCGGCGATCGACCGCCGCGCCCTCTCGGGGTTCTCGCGGTCGATGAGGATGTTCCCCGTTCCCCGGTAGATGGCCCCGAAGAGCGGGATCTTCCGGATCTGCTTCTTCCCGACGACGACGGACTCGCGCGGGAAGAAGCTCGCCCAGAGGACGATGTCGAGGGTCGACTGGTGGTTCACGACGATGACCGCGGGGCGGCAGCTCTCGAACCGCTCCGCCCCCTCGACCGGCATCTCCCAGCCGAGCGTCGCGCTCATGATCCGCCACCAGCGCGGGATCCAGGTCCGCATCACGCGCTCGCGGTCCCACGCGAGGACGACGATGCGGAACCAGGCGAGCAGCGAGAGGACGACGAAGACGGGCCCGGCGACGAGGAGCGCCCGCGCGAGGTGAAGGCGGTAGGCGAGCCGGCGGAGAAACCCGCCGCCGGTGGCCGGGGACCCGGGCATGCGCGATTATGGCGTCATGGAGCCGCAGGTCCTCGTCGTCGGGGCCGGCGCCGCCGGGCTGATGGCGGCGCGGGCGGCCGCCGAGAGGGCCGGGCGTCCGGGCGCCGTCCTCGTCCTCGAGGGCGCGCGCGAGCCAGGACGGAAGATCCTCGTCTCGGGCGGCGGGCGGTGCAACGTCCTTCCCGCCGCGGACGCGCCGGGGCGGTTCGTCTCCGGCTCGGCCGGCCGCCTCGTCCGGCGGTTTCTCGATCGCTGGCCCCTCGAGGAGCAGCGGGTCTTCTTCGAGGCGCTCCTCGGCGGCGCCCTTCGCGAGGAGCCGGAGACGGGAAAGCTCTTCCCGCCGACCGACCGGGCGCGGGACGTCCGGGACGCGCTCCGGGAGACGGCGCTCCGGGCCGGGGCGGAGATCCGGTCCGGGTGCCCCGTCCGCGACCTCGTCCGCGCTCCGGACGGCAGCTTCGAGCTGCGGCTCGACGGGGAGACGGTCCGCGCCGACGCGGTGGTCGTCGCGACCGGCGGTCGGTCCGTCCTCCCGGCCGGCGCCGACGCCGCCGGCTTCTCGTGGGCGGCGTCGCTCGGACACACCGCCCGGCCGCTCTACCCGGCCCTCGTCCTGCTGGTCGGCGACGCCCCGGAGCATCACGCGCTCTCGGGCGTCTCGTGCCGCGCCCGCGTCACGGCCCGGTCGGGGGACGAGGCGACCCGGTCGGAGGGAGGGTTCCTCTTCACGCACCGGGGCTGGAGCGGGCCGGCCGTGCTGGACGTCTCGCACCTCGTCGCGCGCGCGGGACCGGCGGCCCGCGTCACGGCCTCGTTCGGCGACGAATCGGAGTGGGAGAGGAGCCTCCTCTCGGCCGTCCGCTCCGGAGCCTCCCTCGGGTCCGCCCTCCGGAACGCCGCGCTTCCCGACCGCCTCGCCGCCCTGCTGCTCGGCAGCGCGGGCGTTCCCGACCAGCCGCTCTCCCGCCTGACGCGCGAGGCGCGGAGAAAGGTCGTCGCGACGCTCGCGGAGTTCCCCATCCCTGCCACGGGGACCGAGGGGTGGCGGACGGCCGAGGTGACGGGCGGGGGCGTCGCCCTCGAGGAGGTGGACCCGGGGAGCGGGGAGAGCCGCCGCGTGCCGGGGCTCTTCTTCGCGGGCGAGATCCTCGACGCCTTCGGCCCGATCGGCGGATTCAACTTCCAGTGGGCGTGGGCGACGGGGCGGACGGCGGGAGCGGCCGCCGCGCGCCGCGTCACCCCTTGACGACGAATCCCTTCTTCGAGAGGAGCGCCCGAAGCCGGTCGCGGTGGTCCCCCTGGATCTCGACGCACCCCTCCTTCGCCGTCCCGCCCGTCCCGAGGGCGCTCTTCAGCTCCTTCGCGAGGCCCTCGACGAACGGGGCATTCCGCGGCAGCCCGTCCACGACGGTGACGCTCTTTCCGCCGCGCCCGGCCTTCTCGAGCCGGAGCTTCGCGACGGGCCGCTCGGGGACCGGCTCCTCGGCCGCAACCGAGCAGCGGCAGTCCGCCACCGGCCAGCCGCATCGGGGGCAGACGGAGCCCTTTCCGGTGGAGTAGACGAGGCGCCCGCCGCCGGTCACGGGCCGAAGATACCGCGCCCCGCCGCGGTCGTAACATCGGGACATGGCTGATCCGATCGAGGTGACCCCCCGCGTCCGAATCCTCCCGGCCGCCCTCGAGGTCCACGCGATCCGCTCCTCCGGGCCGGGCGGCCAGAACGTCAACAAGGTCTCGTCGAAGATCCTCCTCCTCGTCGACCTCTCCGGGATCGAGGGGCTCGACGCGGCGTCCCGGCGGCGGCTCGCCTCCCTCGCGGGGCGGCGGATCGCGGCCGACGGCCGCCTGCAGGTCACGGCGGGCGAGAGCCGCGACCGGTTCCGGAACCTCGAGGCCGCGCGGGAGAAGGTGCGCCAGCTCGTGGCGCGCGCCCTCGTCGTCCCGAGGTCGCGCCGCCCCTCCGAGCCGACGGCAGCCGCCCGCGAGCGGAGGCTCCGGGCGAAGAAGAGGGACGCCGGCGTGAAGGCGGTCCGCCGCGAGCGCCCGCTCCCCGAAGAAGAGTGAGACGGGCTACTTCTTCTTCGGGGCCCAGTAGTCGACGACCTTCTGGAAGACCGCCTCCGCGGCGGCCGGGTCCTGGAAGGTCACGTTTCCCGCCGCGTCGTCGTCGAAGGTGACGATCAGCTCCTTCTGTCCCACGCCGGGCGGCACCTTCGAGTCCCTGTAGACCCACCGGATGAAGCCCGGCTCCGGCGCCTGCATGCCGCGCATCGTGTTCGGCCCGGGCCCACCGACGTTCGAGAGGGGATTGGCGCCGCCGCCGCCGGCCTTCCCGCCCTGATCCGAGTAGGCGAGCCCGGCGGCCCCCGAGGGGTCAGAGATCGACTTGTCCTTCGCGTTCCTCCGCTCCACCGTCGTCGGCTCGCCCAGCAGGACGAGGGTCCGCCCCTGCGGAGATCGCGCACCCTTCGCCTTCCCGGTCCTGTACGTCCTCTCCGCGACGTCGATCCGGCTCTGGATGGCGGCGGCGAACCCCTTCCCGCGCGCCCCCTGATACGCGGCGATGAACTTCTCCGCTTCCTCGTCGGTCCCGACGGCGGCCCAGGCCTCGCGCTCGGCCTTCGAGAGGAAGTAGGCCTGCGGCGAGTCGGCCCAGCCCTTGTACCGGGACAGACCGGCCGCCGCGGCCGGGGCGGCCAGCGCGAGGAGCACGGCGAGCGTCCGCGAAGCTCTCATGGTCTCTCCCCTCACGGCGATTGTCTCGCGCCCGGCCCTCCCGGAGCGAGGGAGCGGAGGAGCGTCTCGGCCTCGGCGCGCTCGCGCGGGAAGCGCCCGGGCGGCGTGCGGGCGAGGAATGCCGAGAGCGCGCCGGCGGCCAGGTCGTTCCGCCCGGCCCGGGCCGCGGTCCTTCCGAGCTCGAAGAGGATCCCCGCCTCACCGGGACTCAGGCGGGCCGCGGCCTCGAGGGCGTCGACGGCGGCCGGCAGGTTGCCCAGCGCGGTCTCGGCCTCCGCGAGGCCCTTCAGGGACATCGGCCGCGACGGGTTGATGGCGAGCGACTTCCGGAAGCCGTCCCGCGCCGCCTCCCACTTCCGGTCCCGGAGCTCCACGACGGCGAGGCTCTCGAGGGTCCGGGGGTTCGACGGGTCCTCGGCGAGGGACCGGCGGAAGACCTCGCGGGCCCGCCCCGGCTCTCCCGCGTCCGCGAGGGCGATCCCGAGGGCGTTCAGCGCGTCGGTGTCGTCGCTCTTCGCGAGCGGGGAGAGCGCCGCCACCGCCTCCTTCGCCCGGCCCATCTCGGCCAGGACGAGGCCGTACCGGACGCGGAGGGCCGGAGCTCCGGGGGCTTCCACCGGGTGCGATTCGAGGTAGGCCTTCAGGACGCGGGCGGCGTCGGGAAGGCGGTCGGCCTGCTGGTAGAGGAAGGCGAGGTGCTCGAGGGCCACCGTCATCCCGGGCCGGGCCCGGACCAGCTTCTCCGCGCCGGCGATCGCCGCGGACAGCCGCCCGCCCTGATAGTCGGCCAGGATGGAGTGGATCGCCTGGTCGACCGCCACGAGCCGCTTCGGGTCGTCGTCGGGCCCGTAGGAGGCCCGGGCCGGCGCCGCCCCGGCGACGTATCCGAGCGAGCGGAGCTTCGCCGCCTCCTCGCTCGTCGGGGCGGTCCGCCGGGCGGGCTCCCGAGCTTCCGGCGGGATCGCCCGCGCGAGGCTCCGGACCTCCTCCTCCCGGGCCGCCGCGAGGTTCCGGAGCTCGCCCGGG
Organism: Thermoanaerobaculia bacterium; assembly: GCA_035429585.1. Classification (GTDB taxonomy): domain Bacteria; phylum Acidobacteriota; class Thermoanaerobaculia; order UBA5066; family UBA5066; genus DAOMFB01. The sequence continues at coordinate 825 of DAOMFB010000159.1, read as the reverse complement.
TCGGGGGGCAGGTCGTAGAGCTCGCGGAGCGGGAGGTCGACGTACTTCAGGCCTCCCCGGACGACGCCGAAGAGCGGGGCCCAGCCGCGGTTCAGATTCGCCGAGAGCGCCTCGAAGTAGAGGGCGCGCCCCGCGTCGGCGTCGGGGGCGCCGGCGGCGAGGAGGGAACGCCCCGGCAGTCCCGGGTCGGGCGGAAGAGAGAGCGCCTCGAGGACCGTCGGGACGACGTCGACGTGGCCCGCGACCCGGGCGTCCGTCCCGGCGGGGACGCGCGGGCCGGCCACCACGAGGGGGATCCGCAGGGTCGCGTCGTACGCGAAGAGGCCGTGCGTGGCTTCGCCGTGCTCCCCGAGCGACTCGCCGTGGTCGCCCGTCAGGATCGCGAGGACCGGGGCCGCTCCCGCGGCGAGGAGCTCCTCGACCAGCGGGGCCAGGGCCGCGTCCGCGGCGGCCACCTCGCCGAGGTAGGGAGCGTCCCGGTAGAGGGCGTCGAACGGCGGCGGCGGCTCGTAGGGGGCGTGCGGCTCGAAGAGGTGGACCCAGAGGAACCGCCGGCCGGGAGGCTGCGCGCGGTACCAGGCGAGGGCGGCGGACACGGTCTCGGTTCCGCGACGCTCGGCGAGCCGGAAGGTCCCGGTGTCGGCGCCCTTGCCGTACCGGTCATCGTAGACGTCGAAGCCGCTGCCGAGCCCCCACCGGCTGTCGAGCGGGAAGGCCGAGACGAAGGCGCCGGTCGCGTAGCCGCGCGCCTTCAGGCGCGTGGCGAGCGTCGGCGTGCCGGCCCCGAGCCGGGCCCCCGAGTTGTCGCGGAGGCCGTGCTGGTAG
>DAOMFB010000158.1:0-6847 GCA_035429585.1 Thermoanaerobaculia bacterium | reverse complement strand
GCGCTGGCGGTTTTCACGGCCGGTTTCCGGCAGCCGAGCGCCGGCCCCTTCCGGGTCGCCTCGGCGCGGCTGACGGGGGCCCCGCCGCCCGCGCCGACGCGACACGAAGCGCTCCTCGGCGCGCCGGTCGCGTTCGGCTGCGCCGTGGCGGCCCTCGAGATCCCGGCCGACGCCTGGCGCCGGCCGCTCCGCGGCGCCGACCCCCAGCTCCAGAGAACGCTCCGGGAGCTCGCCGGGAGGCTCCAGCTCGGCTCTCCCGCGAACGACCTCGAGATCGCGGTCCGGGCCCGGCTCCGCACCCTCCTCCCGGACGGCGCGCCCGGCGCGGCACGGGTCGCCCGGCTCATCGGCTTCTCCGAGCGGACGCTGCCGCGGCGGCTTCGCGCGTCAGGCACGACGTTCCTCCGCATCCTCGATGGCTTCCGGGAGTCCGAGTCCGAGCGGCTCCTTGCCGCGGGAGTTCCGCTCGCGGAGACGGCGCTCCGGCTCGGCTTCTCCGACCAGAGCGCCTGGACCCGCGCGTTCAGGCGGTGGAAGGGGATGGCCCCGCGGCAGTGGCTCACCTCGCGGAGCGGAGCCGCCGGGCCTCCCTCATCGTCTTCCAGAACGTAGACGGTCCCGCCACGGCGACGGCACACTGGAGCCCGGCCCGCGCCGCGCCGACGACACCGAGGAAGAGCGCGTCCGCGCCCGTCAGGAAGAGCCCCGGCACGGGCGTCCTCACCTGGAGATAGCCCTTCGTGAAGCGCTCCGGCGTGGCGGGGATCCCGTAGATCTCGCCCCCCGGGTGACCCGTGAAGTGCTCCGTGGAGAGGGGGGTGGAGAGTTCGCGGTAGACCACGAGGTCGCGGAACCCGGGCACGCGGCGCTCCACGGCGTCGAGGAGAGTCTCCGCCAGCTTCTCCTTGAGCGCGTCGTATTCGGGCCCGCGCCGCCGCCAGCGGGTGCCGGCCCACCGGGAGAACGCGGCGCCGTCCACCGCCGCGATGACCTCGGCGGTATGCGCCGTGGCCTCCGGGTCCTTCAGCGACGGGAACGAAACGTAGACCTGCGGCGCCTCGCCGGCGAGGAGGGCGCTCTGCCGCGCCCAGAGCGCGTCCTGGTCGAGGCCGTCGTGGATCCAGAGGTTCTCTCCGCGGATGCCCAGCGGTTCCGGGGACCGGGCGAGCCCGAGGTAAAGCGAGAGATGGGCCATCCCGGCCGGCGTCGATTCCAGCTCCGCGCGGAAGGGAAGGCTGACCTCTTCCGGCAGGAGCCGGAGGTACGTATTGCGGGCCCCGGCGTCGCTGACGACCACCGGCGCCGGAATCTCTTCGCCTGTCGCGAGCCGCACGCCGGCCGCCCGGCCCGCTCCGTCCACGAGGATCCGTTCCACCGGCGTCCGCAGCCTCACCGCGCCCCCCGCGGCCTCGATCCGGCGCCGCGCCGCCTCGCCGATCGACGCCGCGGAGCCGGCGGGATACCACCCCCCCTCGAAGTAGTGCCGCGCGATGACGGCGTGCGCGAGGAAGGCGCTCTGGCCGGGCGGCAGGCCGTAGTCGCCCCAGCGCGCGCCGAGGACCGCCTTCAGCCGCTCGTCCGTCACGTTCGCCTCGAGCCAGGCGCCCGTCGTCGCGAGGGCGAGGCGCCGCGCCCTCGCCCTCCAGGCGTCCGCGAGCTTCACGACGGCCGGCGGGGCCGTCCCGCGCATTCCGAGCACGGTCACGTACGAAGCCGCCCGACGGACATCCGCGAAGTAGCGGTGGATCGCCTTCACCTCGCGCGGAAACGCCGCCACCAGGTCGTCGCGGAAGCGCCGCCAGCCCGAGCGGATCGTGAACTCGAAGCCGGGGAAGAAGAGCCGGTCGTACCCCTCCGGCATCGCCTTCCAGCGGACCTCGCCCCCCGTCGCGACCTCGAGGACGTCGCGGCTCAGGCCCCGCTCCCCGATCTCGCCGACGTAGTGGACCCCCACGTCCCACCGGAAGCCTCCTCGACGCGAGAACACGTGCGTGAAGCCCCCCGGCCGGTCGTGCCGTTCGAGGACCAGGACCCGTTTGCCGTGAAGGGAGCCGAGGAGGACGGCCGTCGTCAGCCCCCCGATCCCCGACCCGATCACGATGGCGTCCCAGCCCGTCCCGCCGCGTCCCATACCCGTCCCTCCCTTCACGCCGTCGGCGAGAAAGGTGCGCCGGGGCGGCCGGAAACTCTTGGCGCCGCCCGCCAGCCCGTTGGCCGGCTCCGCCAGACCGCGCGAATCCCGGAATTTCCCTGAGAAACCCTGAGGACTCGGCGGGGGCCGTGCCCCACCTTTTCCACGTCCCCTCCGGTGGACCGAAAGGAAAAGGCCATGAGAACACGAGCCAGCGTCCTCACGATCCTCGCAGCCCTCGTCGGGGTGCTCGCCCTCGCGGCAGCCCCGGCCGCCGGCGCGCCGCCCCCGAAGGCGCCCGTGACGATCATCCAGTGGAACCTCTTCCCCGGCTTCGACGACGGGCCCGTCATCGCGGCCGCGATGTCGGGGGACGACGAGGCCCTCGTCGAGGCCGCCACCGTGGCCTGGCAGCAGGTCCACGAGACCGACTTCAGCCGCCGCGTCCACGATATCGCCGGGTGGATCCGCCTCGCCGGCCCCGACATCGTCTCGGTCCAGGAGGCCGCCCGCTACGTGGCGGTGAACGGAAAGGGCGTCGAGGTCGAGACGATCGACTTCCTCGACATCCTCGTGAAGGCCGTCCGCCAGGCGGGCGCGTCGTACGAGGTCGCGGCCGTCTCCGAGAATTTCGACGTCCCGCTTCCGGCGATCCTGGAGGACGGCGACGTCGGAATCGTGACGCTCACCGACCGGGACGCCATCCTCGTGAAGTCGAAGAGCTCCCGCATCGCGGTCTCGAGCCCGAAGAGCGGGCGTTACCAGTACTTCGTCGGTCCTCCGGACTTTCCGTTCCCGCTCAAGCGAGGCTGGGCGTCGATCGACGTGGCGATCGGCGGGAAGAGCTTCCGGTTCCTGACCTCGCACCTGGAGGATGCCTCGTCCCAGCCGGACGCCCTGACGCCGCTCCAGATGGCCCAGGCCGCCGAGATGGTGGAGACCGGCCTCTCCGGCGGCCTGCCGACGATCTTCGCGGGAGACTTCAACACCGACGGCTTCCGGAAGTGGGAGACCTACAAGCTCCTGACCGGCGACCTCGGCCTGACGGACGCGTGGACGACGGCCAACCCGCGCCTCCCCGGCCTGACGTGGGGCAACTCGCCCGACCTCCTGAACCGGTTCCCGCGCTTCACCCAGCGCCTCGACCTCGTCCTCTTCGCCGGACCCTTCCGCGTCCAGAACGCCGTCGTGATCGGCGGGACGGTCATCGACCGCGCCTGGGCCCGGATGTGGCCCTCCGACCACGCGGGACTCCTGGTCACGCTCGTGCCCTGAGCCCGCTCCCGGTTCGCTCTCCGGTCACGGTGCGACGCCGCCCCGCCGACGCGGGGCGGCGTCGTTTCCGTCCGCTACTTCGTGATTCCCAGCTCGGTCAGGACGAACGCGTAGTCGAAGGCGCGCTCCCGGTAGCGGTCGTAACGCCCCGACGAGCCCCCGTGGCCGCCCGCCATGTTGGTCTTCAGGAGGAGCGGGTTCGAGTCGGTCTTGAGCGTCCTCATCTTCGCCACGTACTTGGCCGGCTCCCAGTACATGACCTGGCTGTCGTCGAACGACGTCTTGACGAGGATCGGCGGATACGCCTTCGCCGCGAGGTTTGTGTAGGGGCAGTAGGACTTCATGTAGTCGTACTCGGCCTTGACCTTGGGGTTCCCCCACTCCTCGAACTCGCCGACGGTCAGCGGCAGCGTCTCGTCGTTCATCGTGTTGATGACGTCGACGAACGGGACGTAGGAGACGACGGCCGCGAAGAGGTCGGGCCGCATGTTCGTCACCGCGCCCATGAGCAGCCCGCCGGCGCTCCCCCCCGTGATGACGAGCTTCTCCTTCGACGTGACCTTCCGGGCGATGAGGTCCTCGGCGCAGTCGATGAAGTCGGTGAAGGTGTTCTTCTTCTTCATCATCCGCCCCGCGTCGTGCCAGGGCTTCCCCATCTCGCCGCCGCCGCGGATGTGGGCGTATCCGTAGACGAGGCCCCGGTCGAGGAGCGGCAGGATGGCCGGGTTGAACGTCGGATCCATGGCGGCCCCGTACGAGCCGTACCCGCCGAGGAGCATCGGGAAGGGCCCGTCCGCGAGCGTCCTCCCGGCGGCCTCCTTCGAGGCCTTGACCCGCCAGACGACCGTCACCGGGACCTTCGTGCCGTCCCTCGCCGTCGCCCAGAGCCGCTCGGACCGGTAGAGGCTCCGGTCGTACCCGGGGACCTCGGTCTCCTTCAGCAGCTTCGAGGTTCCGGACGCCACGTCGTAGTCGAAGACCGACTCCGGGGTGACGAGCGACTGGTACCGGTACCGGAAGGCGGACGCGTCGAACTCGCGGTTGTCCGAGGGAAACGTCGAGTAGGCGGACTCGGGGAAAGTCACGGACTTCGACGCGCCGTCCGCGAAAGACGTCACCTTGTAGCGGACGAGGCCGTTCTCGCGCTCCGTGGCGACCCAGAAATCCCTGAAGAACGCCACGCTCTGCAGCATGACGTTCGGCCGGTGCGGCAGGACTTCCTTCCAGCCGGCCTTGCCCGGGCTCGAGACGGGCGCCGTCACGAGCCGGTAGTTGCGCCCCCCGGAGTTGGTCAGGATCCAGAAGAGGTCCCCGCGGTGGTCGGGGCGGTACTCGTGCTCCGCCTCGCGCGGCTGGATCACCGTCCACGCTCCTTCCGGCTTGTCGGCCGGGAGGAACCGCCATTCGTCCGCCGTGTGGCTCTCCGACGCCAGGAAAACGTACGCCCGGCTCCGGGAGCGCATCACGCCGACCTGGAACCGCTCGTCCTTCTCCTCGTAGACGAGCGCGTCCTTCCCGACCAGCTCGCCGAGGCGGTGCCGGTAGACCCGGTACGACCGCTTCGCGGCGTCCTCGACGGCGTAGAAGAGCGTCCTGTTGTCGGCGGCCCAGGCGACGGAGGTCGTCTTCTCGACCCGCTCGGGATAGAGCTCCCCCGTCGCCAGGTTCTTCACCTGCAGCCGGTACTGCCGGAAGCCGGTGTTGTCCGTCGAATAGGCCAGCAGGTTCCCGTCGTCGCTCACGCTGAAGGCGCCGACGGACATGAACTTCTCGCCCTCGGCCAGCCGGTTCACGTCGAGGAGGACCTGCTCGGCCCCCTCGGCGGCGCCCGGGCCGGCCGGAGCCTTCTTCCGGCAGAGAACCGGGTACTGCCTTCCCTGCTCGAAGCGCGAGTAGTAGAGCCACCCGTCGAGCCGGTACGGGACGGAGAGGTCCGTCTCCTTCACGTGGGAGACGATCTCCTTGTAGAGCGTCTCCTGCAGCGCTCCCGTCCCCTTCATGACGGCGTCCGTCCAGGCGTTCTCGGCCTCGAGGTAGGCCCTCACCTCCGGGTCCGGCTTGTTCCGGAGCCAGAAGTAGGGGTCCGAGAGCTTCTCGCCGTGCAGCTCCGTGACGTGGTCCACCCGCCGGGCGACCGGGGGCTTCGGGGCGTCCTCCGCAGGAAGGGCTCCCGGCGCGAAGAGGACCAGACCGGCGATCAATGCCACTTTTCTCACACGACCTCCCCATGCGATTTCGGCGCTGGACATGGTACGGGGCGGACCCGGCCCCGGTTTCAGCCCCCGTGCCGCTTCTGCGCGGGGGCGTCTTCGGCTAGGCTCTCCGGGATGTCCCATCGGATCGTCGTGACCGGGGCCGGCGGCCAGCTCGGGAAGGTCCTCCTCCGGGACCTCCAGAAGGGGCACGAGGTCTTCGGCCTGACGCGGGAGGGCCTCGACGTGTCCGACCGCGCCGCCGTCGCCGAGCGCGTCGTGAAGCTCCGTCCCACGGTCGTCCTGAACTGCGCGGCCTTCAACGACGTGGACGGCGCCGAGGAGAACCCGAAAGCCGCGCTCGCGGCGAACGGCTTCGGCGTGGGGGCGCTGGCCGACGCGGCCGCGGCCTGCGACGCGGTCCTCGTCCACTTCGGGAGCGACTACGTCTTCGACGGGAAGGCCACGCGCCCCTACACGGAGAAGGACCTCCCGAACCCGCTGAGCGTCTACGGCGCCTCGAAGCTCCTCGGCGAGATCCTGGCCCCGCGCGCCCCGAAGCACTACGTCCTCCGGGTGGAGAGCCTCTTCGGGGGCGAGGGGCGGACGAGCAGCATCGGGAAGATGGCCGACATGCTGGCCAGGGGAGAGCCGGTCCGGGCGTTCTACGACCGGACGGTCACGCCGAGCTACGTCGAGGACGTCTCGCGGGTCATCCAGCGGCTTCTCGAGAAGAAGCTCCCCTTCGGCCTCTACCACTGCGTCAGCTCGGGCTCCACCACCTGGCACGAGCTGGCCATGGAGCTGGCCCGGATGATGGGGAGCAAGACCGGCGTCTCGGCCATGTCGCTCGAGAAGGCGGGGCTCAAGGCTCCGCGCCCGCGGTACTGCGCCCTCTCGAACAACAAGCTCGCCGACGCCGGCATCGAGCTCCCCGACTGGCGGAGCGCCGTCTACCGGTTCGCCGAGTCCCGGCGCGCGGGCTGAGTCAGAAGCGCTCGCTCGCGCCGCCGCCGCCGAACGACCCGCCTCCCGGCGTGAAGCCCTTCTCCGGCGGCGGAGGCGTCTCCGGCTGGAGCGTGACCGCGACGGGGATCGCCTGGAGGAGCCGCGCCTTCGTCTCGTCCGCGAAGAGCGGTTCGGCCGTGAAGCCGTTCCGCTCCTTCCCCGCCCCGCGGGAGAGCCAGCGCTCGAGCCCGAGCGCGAGGCCCAGAAAGAACGCCACCAGGAACGTGAGAATCGACCAAAG
>DAOMFB010000157.1:0-6861 GCA_035429585.1 Thermoanaerobaculia bacterium | reverse complement strand
TCCTGGAAGTCCCCGCCGACCTCCAGGGTGGACGGCACGGAAGTGGCGAGCGCCGAGATGCTGGTCATGCCGGGCTGACGGATGGCAACGCGGATACACCCGAGCGCCGTGATCTCGCCCGAGGCCGAGCTCGCGCCCGACGTCGAGGTCGGTGCGTTCTCGGTGATCGGCGCCGGCGTCGTGATCGGCGCGGGCACGGTCGTCGGTCCGCACGCCGTCGTCGAGGGTGATCCCGCGGCGGAGCCGGTCGAGCTGGGCGGGCGTGGGGATCCCCGAGACCTTCACCTCGTACTCCTTCCGGCATCCGCCCGACGGGTGCGTCAGCTTCTGCACGAGGGCGCCGTCGTTCGTCAGGAGGAGGAGGCCCTCGGACTCCGTGTCGAGCCGCCCGACCGCGACGACCCGCTCGCCGACGCGGTTCCGGAGAAGGGCGAAGACCGTCGGCCGTCCGTCGGGATCGTCCCGGGTGACGACGAGGCCGCGCGGCTTGTTGAGAAGGACGTACCGGTGGCTCGTCGGGAGGCGAAGGAGCTTTCCGTCGACCTTCACGTGGTCCGTCGACAGGTCGGCCTTCGTCCCCAGCTCGGTGACGACCCGTCCGTTCACCGTCACGCGGCCCTCGAGGATCATCGCCTCGGCCGCCCGTCGCGAGGCCACGCCCGCGGCCGACAGCAGCTTCTGGAGACGCTCAGCCGGCATCGCTTCCCTCCCCCGCCTCCTCGGACGGGAAAAGCTCCGTCTGCGCCGGATCGGGGCCCGTCGAGGTCTCGATGCCGTAGAGAGCGTCCAGCTCCTCGGGCTTCGGGAGGTCGGACAGGGCGCCGAGCCCGAAGTGGACGAGAAACTCCGGCGTCGTCTTGTAGAGGAAGGGCGTCCCCACGACCGGCTTCCGTCCGGCCGTCGTGATCAGCTTCCGGTCGAGGAGCGTCCGGAGGGAAGACGCCGACGAGACGCCCCGCAGCTCGGCGATCTCCGGCGCGGTCACGGGCTGCCGGTACGCGACGATGGCGAGCGTCTCGAGGCTGGCGATGGAGAGCTTCGTCCGCCCCTCGAGCCCCAGGAGCCGGCGGATCGGGACGTCGAAGTCGTTCCGTGCGACGAGCCGGACGCCCCCCGCCACGCGATCCAGACGGATGCCGCGCCCCACCGCCTCGCACCGGCGCGCGATCTCGTCGAGCGCCGCCTCGACCTCGGGCAGCGGGATCTCGGCCGCCTCGGCGAGCCGGTCCAGAGCGACGGGTCGCCCCGAGGCGAAGAGCAGCGCCTCGACGAGCGCCGCCGCGGCGGGCGTCTCCGGCGCGGCGGGCGCGGCCGGCTCGCGGGATTCCTTCGTCTCGTCGGCCACCTAGCGGTAGACCTCCTGATAGTCGTCGAGGGAGATCTCTTCGCCGGTCGCCTCGAGGTAGATCTCGGCGAACTCCCCGGTCTGGAGCGCCCGGACGAGCCGGAGTCGGAGCAGCTCGAGAACGGCCAGGAACACCGCGATGGCCTCGGCGCGGCCCGACAGGGCGCTGAAGACCTCCGTGAGGGGCGTCGGCCCGGCGGCCGCCCGGATCCGGGAGACCATGTCCGTCATCTTCTCGCGGATCGAGAACTTCTGGTGCGCGATCTCCAGGGCCGGCGGGTGCTGCGCCTTGTAGCGGTCGAGCACGCCGCGGAAGAGCGAGAGGAGGTCGAAGAGGGACACCTCGGAGAGGTCCGTCTCCTCCTCGTCCGCCGGCCCCTCGAGCCGCAGGGGCGGGCGCGCCCAGAGGCCGAGGCGCTGGGCCTCCATCTCGTGAAGCGTCTCAGCCACGCCCTTGATCTTCCGGTACTCGAGAAGGCGCCGGACCAGCTCGTCGCGCGGGTCGGCGGCGGGGGCTCCGTCCTCGAGCGCCGGCCGCGGCAGGATCATCTGCGACTTGATGTGGACGAGGAGCGCCTCCATGTAGAGGAACTCGGCCGCCACCTCGAGGTCGAGCTCCTGCATCAGGACGAGGTACTCGTGGAACTGGCGGCAGATCTCGGCGACCGGGATGTCCTTCAGGTCCACCTCGTTCTTCCGGACGAGGTGGAGGAGGAGGTCGAGCGGCCCCTCGAAGGTCGGGAGCCGCACCGGATAGGGCTGGACCAGCTCGACGCCGGGAGGGACCGGGATCCGGACGCCCTCGGTCATCCGAACACAGGGGGGCACGGGGGTTGCGACCCCGGCCTCGCGACGGACGACGGGCGACCCCGCACCCCGCGCCTCATATCAGTCTCATCGCGTCCGCCACCTTCTCCATCGTGGCGTCCGCGATGCGGCGCGCCTTCTCGCTGCCGCTCTCGAGGATCTCCTTCACGTAGCCCGGCCGCGCCGTGAGCGCGGCTCTCCTCTCCCGGACCGGCTCGAGCGCCGCGTTCATGTTCCGTATCAGGTGCTTCTTGCAGTCGACGCATCCGCGGGCCGCCGTCCGGCACTCGCGGTCGACTTCGGCGACCTCCCCCGCCGGGGAGTAGAGCTCGTGGAACGGGAAGAGGTTGCAGACGTCCGGATTGCCGGGGTCGCTCCGCCGGGCGCGGCCCGGGTCCGTCACCATCGACATCACCTTCTTCTCGACTTCCGCCGCGGCGTCCGAGAGAGCGATCGTGTTGTTGTAGCTCTTCGACATCTTCCGCCCGTCGAGGCCCGGGACCTTCGGCGTGGCCGTGTAGAGCGCCTGGGGCTCGGGGAAGACGTCGCCGTAGAAGCCGTTGAACCGTCGCACGATCTCCCGGCAGATCTCGAGATGGCTCTCCTGGTCCTTCCCGACGGGGACGAAGTGCGCGAGGAAGAGGGCGATGTCGGCGGTCATGAGGACCGGGTAGCCGAGGAAGCCGAAGGTCCCCAGGTCCTTCTCGCGGAGCTGCTCGACCTGCTCCTTGTAGGTCGGGACCCGCTCGAGCCAGCCGAGGGGCGTGATCATGCCGAAGACGAGGGCCAGCTCGGACGTCTGCGGGACGCGGGACTGGACGTAGATCACCGACTTCTCCGGGTCGAGGCCGACGGCGAGCCAGTCGGTGGCCGCCTCGAGCGTCGCCTCGCGGATCGCCGAGGTGTCCGCGTAGTCCGTCGTCAGGGCGTGGAGGTCCGCGACGAAGTAGTGGCAGCGGTAGGCGTCCTGGAGGTCGACCCAGTTCTTCACGGCCCCCCAGTAGTTGCCGAGGTGGACGCGACCGGTGGGCCGCAGGCCCGAGAGGACGATCTTCTTTTCGGCCGTCACGGCAGGATCCAGAGGAGTCCGCGGAGGACGAGGTGGCTGACGGGAATCATGATCATGCGCAGCGCTCCGGTGAACATGGCGACGAAGAGGATGACGAATCCGTACCGGCGGAGCCAGTAGATCGCCGGGTAGAAGCGGGCCGGGCAGACGCTCTCGACGACGCCGAAGCCGTCGAGAGGAGGGATCGGGATCAGGTTGAAGACCCCGAGGGAGACGTTGACGAAGAGGGCCGCCACGGCGATCTCGACGAGCCCGTTCCCCCGCTGTGCGCCCGTCGTCACGAGCCCCTTCAGGACGAGGGCGGCGACGACGGCCAGGGAGAGGTTCGCGACCGGCCCGATCGCCGAGATCAGAAGGTTCGCGCGGCGCGGATTCGGGACGCCCCGCAGAGAGACCGGGACGGGGCGCGCCCAGCCGAAGACGGGAAGCCCGGAGAACGCGAGGAGGACCGGGAAGAGGAGGCTCCCGACCGGATCGAGGTGCTTCAGCGGGTTGAGGGTGATCCGCCCGAGATCGCGGGCCGTCGTGTCGCCGCAGCGCAGGGCCATCCAGCCGTGGGCCGACTCGTGGAACGAGACCGCGAAGAGAAGCACCGCGATCTGGACGACGATGTCGACGACTTTCTCGGGGCTCAACCGTACTCCCCCGCGGCGGCCTCCCGGCGCGGCGCGCGGATGTTAGCAACGAATCCGCTCCCTCGCCCGCCGGACCCTTCCGGATTGCGCCCTGACGACGAGTCGCCGAAACTCGGCACGTGCTTCGGACACGGCTGGCCGCGGGCGTCGCGGCCGCGCTGGCGCTCGGGGGCTCCGCGGCTCCCGGCGGGACCCCCGCGTCCCCCGCGATCGTGCCGGGGACGGAGATCCGTCTCACGGCCGAGGCCGACCGCCGGCTCCGTCGCGTGGTCATCGGCCTCCTGCCGAGGGAACGCGACCCGTACCTTCTCCCCCGCACGCCGGACGCCGACCCGAGGAAGCGCGACGCCCGGACCCGGTTCCTGCTCGAGAGGCTTTCCTGGCTGTCGTTCGAGCTTCTCCACGGAAACCTCATGCGCGCGGCTCCCGCGTACACCCGGTTCTTCGTCGCCGTGCCTCCCCGTCCCGCGGGCGTCGCGCGGGGCGACTTCGAGGCGACCTTCCGCGCCTATCTCGCCGCCCGCGCCGGCTTCTCCGCCGCCGAGATCGCCTCGCGCGTCCGGTTCTTCCGGGTGCCCGAAGCCGTGCCGTTCCCCCGGGACCTGAGCGTCATCGTCGGGAGCGATTCGCGGGACCGGCTCGTCATCGGTCTCGGGAGGGACATGCACCCGGCGTACAGCCGCGCGGCCGAGGCGCTCGTCGCGGCCTTCCCCGACGACTTCGTCCTCCTGCGGATCGGCGGAAGCGGCGCGAACGCCGTCAGCACCGAAGGAGGAGACGTCTCGATCGTGCCCGGCCCGCAGGGCGGCCTCCGTCTCAAGGTGGGCCGGCACCGGGTCCTCCGGGTCCTGGAGCGGGAGGGCGTCGCCTGGAGTCCGCCGCCCGTGGTTCCGGCGGCCGACGTGGAGCGCGTCCGGCGGCTCTACGCCGCCGCGTTCTTCGGGATGCCCACGATCGTCCTCGGCCAGTCTCTCCTCGCGAGGGCCGACCGCTCCGACGAGGAGATCTTCCACGCGGACATGGTCTCGGCGATTCTTCGAACCGCATCGGGCGTGAAGGCGTTCGTCCCGACCTACGCGGCCCGGCCCGTGGACGCCGTCTCGCGCGAGCCCCTCTCGCCGGAGACGGTGCGCAACGCCCAGGCGGAATACGACGACGCGGCGGAGCAGCTGGCGCGGGAAGGCTACGCCGTCGTGCGGATTCCCTTCTCGGACCATCCCGTGCGGAGCCCGGTGAACGCCGCACGGTACCGGGACTCCGCGACCGACGAGCCCTTCGTCCTCCTCGGCCGCTATCCGTCGCCGGATCCCGCCGCGCCGGGTGACGCGGCCCCGCTGGTCGTTCTCGAGGCCGCTTTCGCCGACCTCGACCGCTCGGTGACCGCCTGGCGCGCCGCTCCGTCGGACGCGACGTGGGCCGCGACGGAGAAGGCCATCGATCGGTCGTTCGCGGCCCTCGACGCCGCGGCCGCCGCGCCCAGCCCCGCTTTCGACGGGGCCCGCCAGATCTACGAGCGAGAGGGCGTCCGCGTCCGTCCCGTCAGCCTCGTTCCCGCGGGCGAGGGAGGCCTCCACTGCCTCGTCCTCCAGTGACGCCGGCCCGGGACCGGAAAGCCCCCTAGTCGGCGGGAGGGAGCGACGCGGCGCGGAGGAACAGGGGCTCCCGGAAGGGCCCGTCCTCCCCGGACGTCACGAGGCGCGCCGCCTCCTCGCGCGCCGCCGCGAGGAGCGTCCCGTCCCGGACGAGGTCGGCCACGCGGAACAGCGGCAGCCCGCTCTGCCGGGTGCCGAGGAAGTCCCCGGGGCCCCGCCGGGCCAGGTCCTCCTCGGCCACGACGAAGCCGTCGTCGGTCCGGGCCAGGACGGCGAGCCGCGCCCGGGACTCGGGGGACGCCCCGCGCCCGAAGAGGAGGACGCACCGCGACGGCCTCGGCCCGCGGCCGACGCGTCCCCGGAGCTGGTGCAGCTGGGCCAGCCCGAACCGCTCGGCGTTCTCGACCGCCATGAACGAAGCGTTCGGAACGTCGACCCCCACCTCGATGACGGTCGTGGCCGCGAGGACGTCGATCCGTCCGGCGGCGAAGGCCGCCATCGTCTTCTCGCGCTCGTCCGGTGCCATTCGGCCGTGCACGACGCCGACGCGCCGGAGCGGCAGCGCCTTCCGCACCGCCTCGGCGTGCTTCTCGACGGCCGCGGCCTCGATCGTGTCGGACTCCTCGATCAGGGGAACCACGACGTAGGCCTGCCCGCCTCCGGCGATCTCCCGCTCGATCTCGGCGAAGACCCCGGGCCGCTCCGTCTCCGGCACGACGCGCGTCTCGACCGGGGTGCGGCCCGGGGGCTTCTCGTCGAGCGTCGACACGTCGAGGTCGCCGTAGAGCGTCAGGGCGAGCGAGCGCGGGATGGGGGTCGCCGACATGACGAGGAGGTGCGGAACGGGCCCGCCGGGCCCGGGGCCCTTCTCCGCGAGGGCCGCCCGCTGCGCGACGCCGAAGCGGTGCTGCTCGTCGATGACGATGAGCCCGAGGCGATGGAAGGCGACCGGGGCCTCGAGGAGGGCGTGCGTCCCGACGAGCAGGTCGATCCGCCCCCCCGAGAGCTGGTCGAGAAGGGTCGTCCGGTGGCGGCCCCGCACCCGGCCCGTCAGGAGCGCCGGCACGAACCGGGTGGCGGCGAGCCGCTCGAAGATCTGGCGTGCGTGCTGCTCGGCGAGGATCTCCGTCGGCGCCATGAAAGCGGCCTGGAAGCCGCACTCGGCGGCGAGCACCGCCGAGAGGACGGCGACGATCGTCTTTCCGCTTCCGACGTCCCCCTGCAGGAGGCGTCTCATCGGGCGGCCCGACCGGAAATCCTCGCCGATCTCCCGGATCGCGCGCCGCTGCGCGCCCGTGAGCGGAAACGGCAGGACGGCCCGGAGGCGGGACCGGATCGCCTCGTCCGCCGCCAGACCCCGGCCCCCCACCGCCGCCCCCTCGCCGCCCCGCCGGACGAGCGCCACCTGCACCC
>DAOMFB010000156.1:0-6871 GCA_035429585.1 Thermoanaerobaculia bacterium | reverse complement strand
CGGGGCGGCCGGCGCCTCGAGCGGCAACGTCGTCGCGGTGCGGGCCGGCGCGGCGTCCGCCGTCCGGACCTCGAAGCGGAAGAGGTACTGGAGCATCTGCTCCTCGATCCCTTCCTTCATCGCCTCGAAGAGCTGGAACGACTCCTTCTTGTACTCGATGAGCGGGTCCCGCTGGCCGTAGCCGCGGAGGCCGATTCCCTCCTTCAGGTGGTCGAGCGCGAGGAGGTGGTCCTTCCAGAAGGTGTCCACGGTCTGGAGCATGAAGAACCGCTCGTACTCGCGGAGCATCGGCGCGCCGAGAGCGGCCTCCTTGGCCTCGTACGTCTCGCGGACGAGCGTCCGCAGCTGGTCCTTGATCTCGGCGTTCGTCTCGTCGCGCCGGAAGCTCTTCTCCGTCGGGCGGAAGCCGAAGGTCTCGAAGACGGTGGAGTCGAAGGCGCCGAAGTCCCACTCCGACGGGTCCTTGGCGGCGGGGCAGTGACGGTCGACGTAGTCCTCCGAGACGTCCTCGGCGAGGGCGACGATGTAGTCGCGCCCGAGCTTCCCCGTCAGGATCTCCTTGCGGAGCGCGTAGATCTCCTCCCGCTGCTTGTTCATGACGTCGTCGTACTGGAGGAGGTGCTTCCGCGTGTCGAAGTTCCGTCCCTCGACCTGGCTCTGGGCCCGCTCGATGGACCGGGTGACCCATCGGTGCTCGATCGGGACCCCTTCCTCCATTCCGAGGCGCTTCATCAGGCCCGAGAGCCGGTCCGACCCGAAGATCCGCATCAGGTCGTCCTCGAGAGAGAGGAAGAAGCGGGAGGAGCCGGGGTCGCCCTGCCGGCCGGCGCGGCCCCGGAGCTGGTTGTCGATCCGCCGCGACTCGTGCCGCTCGGTGCCGAGGATGTGGAGACCGCCCAGCTCGACGACCTGCTGGTGGGCCTCGGCCGTCTCCGCCTTCAGCTCCGCGAGGAGCCGCGCGTACTCCTCGGGCGGCGCGTTCTTCGCCTTCTGCCGCGCGAGGTACTCGGGGTTGCCGCCGAGGAGGATGTCCGTGCCGCGCCCCGCCATGTTCGTCGCGATCGTGACGGCGCCCACCTGGCCCGCCTGCGCGACGATCGGGGCCTCCTGCTCGTGGTACTTCGCGTTCAGGACGACGTGGGGAACCTTCCGCTTCTTGAGCATCGAGGAGAGGCGCTCGGACTTCTCGATCGAGATGGTGCCCACGAGGACCGGCTGGCCCTTCTCGCTCTTCTCCGCGATCTCCTCGACGACGGCGTCGAACTTCTCCCGCTCGGTCCGGTAGACGACGTCGTGCTCGTCCTTCCGCACCATCGTCCGGTTCGTCGGGATGACGACGACGTCCAGCTTGTAGATCTTGTCGAACTCGGCCGCCTCGGTGTCGGCCGTCCCCGTCATCCCGGCCAGCTTCTCGTACATCCGGAAGTAGTTCTGGAGGGTGATCGTGGCGAGCGTCTGGTTCTCGCGCTCGATCTTGACGCCCTCCTTCGCCTCGACGGCCTGGTGCAGCCCGTCGGACCACCGCCGCCCCGGCATGAGGCGGCCGGTGAACTCGTCCACGATGATGACCTGCCCGTCCTTGACGACGTACGCGACGTCCCTCTTGTAGAGCGTGTGGGCGCGGAGGGCCTGCTGGCAGGCGTGAAGGATATCGATGTTCGTCGGGTCGTAGAGGTTCTCGACGCCGAGGAGCCGCTCGCACTTCGTGACGCCGTCCTCGGTGAGCGACGAGGTGTGCGCCTTCTCGTCCAGGAGGTAGTCGCCGGTCGTCGTCTTGTTCCCGTACTTGTCCTTGATCTCCTCGCCCCGGACGAGCTTCGGGATGATCCGGTCGCACTTGTAGTAGATGTCCGTGTCGCCCTCGGAGGGGCCGGAGATGATGAGGGGCGTCCGCGCCTCGTCGATGAGGATCGAGTCGACCTCGTCCACGATGGCGAAGATGTGCCCCCGCTGGACCATCTGGGCGATCTCGAACTTCATGTTGTCGCGGAGGTAGTCGAAGCCGAACTCGTTGTTGGTCCCGTAGGTGATGTCGCAGCGGTACGCCTCGCGCCGCGCGTCGTCGTCCATGTCGTGCTGGATGCAGCCCACGGTGAGGCCGAGGAAGGTGTAGATGCGCCCCATCCACTCGGCGTCCCGCTTCGCGAGGTAGTCGTTCACGGTGACGAGGTGGACCCCGCGGCCCGCCAGGGCGTTGAGCGTGATCGGGAGGGTGGCGACCAGGGTCTTCCCCTCGCCCGTCCGCATCTCGGAGATCTTCCCCTCGTGGAGCACCATGCCGCCCATCATCTGGACGTCGTAGTGCCGCTGCTCGAGGGTCCGCTTCCCGGCCTCTCGGACGATCGCGAAGACCTCGACGAGTTCGGCGTCGAGGATCTCCTTCACGCGGCGGCGGCGCTCCTCGAGCTCCTCGGGGAGGGCGGCCGACGACTCGCGGACCCGGTCCCTGATCCGTCCCAGGCGCTCCCGCAGGGCGTCGTCGGAGAGGGGGGCCAGCTCGGGCTCCAGGGCCGCGATGGCGGCCACCCGGGGCAGGAGCGCCTTGACGTCGCGCTCGTGCTTCGTTCCGAAGATCTTGGAGAGGGCTTTGTCGATGATCATGAAGGCTTTAGCGCACCCCCGGCGCGCGAAAAGTTGATGTTAGCAGACGGCGAATCCTCTCTCCGCCGCGGAGTGGGCTCGGGAGAACCCGAGGCCGGGTTCTCCCGGAACGCTAAAAAGCGTTCAGGACGTAGTCCAGCGGGTTGACCGGCTTGCCGTTCAGGTGGACCTCGTAGTGGAGGTGAGGTCCGGTGGAGCGGCCGGTCGAGCCGACGAGGGCCAGAAGGTCTCCGCGCCGGACGCGCTGTCCCTCGGTGACGCGGGTCGTGGCGAGGTGCCCGAAGAGGCTCGTGACCCCGTAGCCGTGCGAGACGAGGACGATCCGGCCGTAGCCCTTGTCCCAGCCCACCCGGACCACGGTCCCTCCGGCCGGCGCGTAGACGCGATTCCCCGTCGGCGTCGAGATGTCGATGCCGGTGTGGAACTCCCGAAGCCCGGTGAACGGGTCGTTTCGGAGGCCGAAACCGGCCGTCAGGACGCCCACGGAGGGGGCGAGCGTCGGGGTGAGCGCGAGGCGGTCGGCCTGCAGGGAGAGCTTCTTCTCGACGACCTCGAGGCGCGAGGAGAGGAGCCCGCTCCGCCGCGTCGCCTCGCTCATCCCGAGCTCCACCGACGCCGTGGCGTCGAGCGGGACGGCCGAAAGGCCGCCGACGCCGCCGGTTCCGGGGTCGTTGACCGCGGCGAGGCCTGCCGCGATCGAGAGGCGGCGCGTCTTCTCCTCGAACTCGGTGAGGAGCTTCTCGAGGGACTCGAGCTTTCCGTTCATCTCCCGGGCGCGGGTCCTGAGGTCCTGGTTCTCGGCGACGATGGCCGAGACCTCCCGGTTGCGGCGCAGCGACTGGATCCAGAGCGTCGTGAAGGTCGCTCCGACCGACACCGAGAGGAAGACGAATGCCGCGACGCCGTACAGGAGGCGGGAGGAGACGCGGAACTGGCGGAACCTCGCCCGGGCGTGCGGGACGAAGATGATCGTGTGTTCCTTCCGTGGCATGGCTTCTCGCTCTACTCCATCCACGAGAACATGAGGAGTCCCCGTTCTCCGGTCAGGCCCAGGTTCGGTCCGAGTTTATGGGGCCCGGCAGGGGAGTCAAGAGGAATCCCTCCCGGAGAGGCAAGTGCATCAGGGGCAGCGATTTGCCCGCAGCCGGCCGGGGCCTCAGCTCACCGGGGCCAGGGGGCCCGGCCGGTAGCGGAGGGCCTCCGCGACGTGCCCTTCGGCGATCCGCTCGCTCCCCTCGAGGTCGGCGATCGAGAGCGCCACCCGGACGACCCGGTGATAGGCCCGGGCCGAGAGGCCGAGCCGGTCCACGGCCCGGTCGAGAAGCCGCCGGGCCGGCTCCGCGAGCCGTCCGTCCCGGCGCAGCGCCCGGCCCGAGAGGCATCCGTTCGTCAGGCGGGGATCGCCCGTCCTCTCCAGCTGCCGGGTGCGGGCGGCCACGACGCGGCCGCGGACCGCCGAGGAGGGCTCTCCCTGGCCGCCGGCCCCGAAGTCGGCGGCCGCCAGGGCGGGCACCTCGACGTGGAGGTCGATCCGGTCGAGCAGCGGCCCCGAGATCTTCCGCCGGTAGCGGGCGATCTCGTGATCGGTGCAGCGGCACGGGTGGCGCGGATCGCCGCGGAACCCGCAGGGACACGGGTTCATCGCGGCGACGAGGAGGAAAGGGGCCGGAAAGGTCCTCGACCCGGCCGCCCGTGCGACGGAGACCACCCCCTCCTCCAGCGGCTCGCGGAGCGCCTCGAGGGCGTCGCGGCGGAATTCCGGCAGTTCGTCGAGGAAGAGGACGCCGAAGTGGGCGAGCGAGAGCTCGCCCGGCTTCGGGTCGACGCCGCCGCCGGCGAGCGCGACGGCGGAGGCGCCGTGATGAGGGGAACGGAAGGGCCGGCGCCAGAGGAGCCCCGAACCGGCCGGGAGCCGGCCGGCCACGCTCCAGATCCGCGTCACCTCGAGGGCCTCCTCCCGGGACGGCGCCGGCAGGAGACCCGGGAGGCGGCGGGCGAGCATCGTCTTCCCGGCGCCCGGCGGGCCGGTCATCAGGAGGTTGTGCGCCCCGGCGGCGGCGATCTCCAGCACGCGGCGCGGCAGCCCCTGGCCCTGGACGTCGGAGAGGTCGAACTCCGGGTCCTCCGGGGCCGCGCCCGGCTCCGCCGCGCCGGATGACGCCGGGAGGATCTCCCGGCCGCAGACGTGCGCGATCGCGGCGCCGAGGTGCGGAACAGCCCGGACCACGACGCCGCCGCCGGCCGCGGCCTCGGCGGCGTTCTCGGCCGGGACCAGGAGTTCCGTCCGCCCGTCCCGGCGCGAGGCCTCGGCGATGGCGAGGACGCCGGGCACCGGACGGATCGTCCCGTCGAGGGCCAGCTCGCCGAGGAGCGTGATCCCGGCCAGGGAGCCGGAGGGGACGTCCCCGTTGGCGGCGAGGATCGAGAGCGCGGCCGCCAGGTCGAGCGCCGTCCCGGCCTTCGGAAGGTCCGCCGGCGCCAGGTTCACCACGACGTTCTTCCCGGGCAGCGGGAAGCCGACGTGGCGGAGGGCGGCGCGGAGGCGCTCCCGGCTCTCCTTCACGGCGGTGTCGGGGAGTCCGACGATCGTGAGCCCCGGAAGGCCCGCGCCGATGGCCGTCTCGACCACGACGGTCTGCCCGTCGAGCCCGACGACGGCTGCGGAGAACGCTCTGGCGACGGTCACGGCGGAATGCGCAGCGAAGACTAGCGCACGAGCCGCCCGTTCGTCAGGGTCCGGCGCTCCGGCCGTCTACTCGTGGAGGTTTCCGGGGACGAAGAGGGACTGTCCGGCCCTGAGCGTCGACGAGATCCCGATCTTGTTGAGCCGGGCCAGCTCCTCCACCGTGACGCGGAACCGCATGGCGATCCGGTAGAGCGTGTCGCCGGAACGGACGGTGTAACGCGCCGGCGCCCCGCCGTCGGCCCGGGAGACCGGGACGGCCTCGAAGCCGGCGGGGGGGACCTCCACCCGGGCCGGCAGCGTCTCCGCGGCCGAAAGGCCGGGCGCCGACGTGAAGGGCGGCACGTCGTCGGGACGCCGGACGGCCGCCGAGGGCGTCGGGAGGGCGCGAATCTCTCCCTGGGGCACGGAGCCGGCGGAGGCTGCCGCCGCGGCCGGGCGGGCCGCCTTCTTCGGGACCGGGCCGGCGGGCACGACCAGGACCTGACCCTTCCGGAGCCGGGCGTTGCGCGCCAGGTCGTTGAAGTTGCAGAGATCCTCGACCGTCACACCCGCCCGCGCGGCGACCTTCGCCACGGTGTCCCCCTTCTTCGCCGTGATCCTCTTCTCGCGGATCTCGGGGGCCGCGGGAAGCGACGCCATCCGGGAGAGGAACGCGTCGGCGCTCCCCTCCGGGAGCCGGACGGGGTAGTCCGGGATCCCCTGCGGCGTGACCCGCGTCTTCAGCTCGCTGTTGAGGAGCTGGAGCTCGAAGAGGGGCGCCGAGACCGCTTCCGCGACGCGGGCGAGGTCGACCGGCCGCGGGACGCGGACCACGTCGAAGCGGAGGGGCGGGTCCGGAAGGACGTCGAAGCCGTAGCTGGCCGGGTCCTTCGACACGAGGGCGGCCGCCAGGACGAACGGCACGTACTCGCGGGTCTCCCGCCGGAGGAAGGAGCCGGAGCAGAGCTGCCAGTAGTCCTTCGCACCGAGCCGCTGGAGGCCCTTCAGGACCTTCCCCTCGCCGGCGGAGTACGCGGCCATGGCGAGGTACCAGTCCCCGAACATCTCGTAGAGGTCCTTGAGGTAATGGGCCGCCGCCCGCGTCGACTTCTCGGGGTCGCTCCGCTCGTCGTAGTAGCGGTTCCACCGGAGGCCGTATCGCTTCGCGGTCCCGTCGATGAACTGCCAGAAGCCGTGCGCCCGCGCCCGCGAGTGGGCGTTGGCCTTGAACGCCGACTCGATCATCGCCATGTAGACGAGGTCTTCCGGCAGGCCCTCCTCCCGGAGGATCCCGCGCATCAGGGGAAGGTAGCGCCCGCTCCGCTTGAGCGCGCCGGCGAAGGCCTGCGGCGTCCGGAACTGGTAGAAGGCGACGGCCCGGAGGACCGCGTCGTTGACGACGACCGGGATGTCGAAGGAGGCCCGGACCCGCGCCGAAGAGACCTCCCGCTTGGCCTTCTCGAGCTCGGCCGCGCTGGGCGACGGAGCGTTCTCCCCGGCCAGCAGGGTGTCGCGGGTGTCCTCCACCGGGGGTCGCTCGCCGGCCTGCGGGTCCGAGAGGGCCTCGTAGAAGACGACGCCCTGCCAGAGCTGTCCCGCGAAGAG
>DAOMFB010000155.1:0-6877 GCA_035429585.1 Thermoanaerobaculia bacterium | reverse complement strand
CTCGCGCCGTTCGTCGCCCCGGCGGCGCTCTCCGGCCGCCTCCTCCTCGACGGGAAGGTCGGCGGCTCGGCCACCCGGCCCGAGCCGGCCGGACGGGCGGCGCTCGAGGCGGTCGACTACCGGACGCCCGGCGGCTCCGCCTCCGAGGGAATCACCGGGACCGTCCTCGTCTCCGGCGACCGGCTCACGGCGCGCGACGTCACGATGCGGTCCCTCGGGGGGACCATCGACGTCAACGCGACGGGGACGCTCGACGGTCTCCGCCTGACGAACCTGCGAGGCGCGGCCCACCTCGGCGCGCTCCGGCTCCAGCCGTTCCCCGGCTTCCGCGCGACCGTCTCCGGCGATCTCCGCCTGGAGGGGGACTCGACCCTCCGCTCGGTGCGGGGCGAGATCGCGGTGGACCGGGCCATCTACGACGCGGACATGAACCTGGGGCTCGCCTCGCTCCTCTCCGGGAAGCGGGGCGCGACGGTCGCCTCCGTGGCCGGGCCGTTCGACGCCGTGGCCGTCGACGTCCGGATCAACGTCCCCGCCTCTTCCGTCGAGGTGCGCAACAACGTTGCCCGCCTGAAGCTCGCCGGCGACCTCCTCCTCCGCGGCAACGTGGGCCGGCCCGTCGTCTACGGCCAGCTCGAGGTCGAGGAGGGGGGGCGGCTCCGCCTGCGCGACCAGAACTACGACCTTGCGTCGGGGAAGATCATCTTCTCGAACCCCTCCCGCATCGAGCCGTTCTTCGACGTGGACGCCCGGACGTCGATCCGGACGAGCGGCGGCGAGTACCGCGTCAAGGCCGTCGTCACGGGGACGGCGGCGCGCCTCTCCGCCAGCTTCTCCTCCGACCCGCCGCTGACCGAGGCCCAGATCGTCTCCCTCCTGGCCTCGGGGAACCTCCCCGCGACCGCGACGCCCGGGTCGGTGGTCGGCGGCGCCGTCTCCTCGGACGCGTCGGTCGCCCAGGCGGCGCGGGACCTCCTGACGGGGCTCGCGACCGAGGCCATCACGAGCCGGGGGAAGGAGTTCTTCCGGCTCGACCGCCTCCAGATCGACCCGAACTTCCAGGGCACGTCCTTCACCGGCCCCCGCGTGACCGTCGGGAAGACGTTCGGAAAGAACTTCACGGCGACGATCGCCTACCAGTTCGGCTCGGCGAACAACGCCCAGCAGCAGGTCATCTCGCTCGTCTACGAGCTGTCGCCGACGGCGTTCATCCAGGCCATGCAGGACGAGTACGGCGTCTACTCGGTCGAGCTGATCTTCCGCCAGACGCTCCGATGAGCCGCCGCCTCGCGATCCCGCTGGCGTTCGCCGTCCTCCTCGCCCTCCGGGCCGGCGCCGTCCCCTCGCGCGCGGAGGAGCTCTACGGCGGGCGGATCGCGGCGCTGGCCTTCGCCGGGGACGCGACCCCGCAGCCGGAGGCGTGGGGGCGGCTGACGGACCTCCGCGCCGGCCAGACGCTGACGAAGGCGGCGGTCCGCCGGGCCCTCCGCGACCTCTTCGCCACGCGGCTCTTCCTCGACCTCTCGGTCGAGGTCTCGCCCGGGCCCGACGGGGCGCTCGTGGTGGTGCGGTTCGTGGCGGCGCCCCGGATCCGGTCGCTGGCGATCGTCGGGGAGAAGATCCCGGAGAAGGGACGGCTGAGAGACGCCATCGCCTGGTCCCCGGGCGACCTCTGGACGCCCGACGCCGCCGAGCCGCTGGAGGGGACGATCCGGCGCCACCTCGCGGCCTGGGGCCGCTTCGAGCCGACGGTCGACGTCTCGGTCACCGGGGATCCCGTCCTGAACTTCGTCGACCTCCGCATCGCGATCGAGCCCGGCCCGGCCGCGATGGCGTCGCCTGCGGAGTTTCTCGGCGGCCTCGGTCCGCTCGACCCGGCGCGGCTCCTGAAGGAGGCGAAGCAGAAGCCGGGGAAGGTCTTCCAGGAGGCACGGGCGCGGGCGGACAGCGAGCGGTACCAGACCTTCCTCCGGGAAGGCGGCTTCGGCCGCGCCGAAGTGCACTGGGAAGGCGTCGCCTACGACCCGAAGACGCGGACGGCGACGCCCCGGTACAAGCTCTTCGTCGGCCCGAAGGTGGTCCTGAACGTCGTCGGCGCGAAGCCCTCGGAGGTGAAGAACCACCCCGACTCGCCCTGGCACCGGCTCGACCCGCCGGACGAGGAGACGGTCCTGAAGTTCCGGGACCGGCTCGTCGAGACCTACCAGGAGCAGGGGTACGCGAAGGCGAAGGTGGCGGTCACGTTCGAGACGAAGCCGGGCGAGGAGATCGTGAACGTCGCCGTCGAGAAGGGGGACCGCTACGCCGTCGGGCGCGTCGCGGTCGACGGGACGAAGGCCGTCAAGGAGAAGACGGTGCGCGACGCGGTCGAGACCGGCCCGCCCTCCCTCCTCTCGCGCGGCCGCCTCGTCGACGCGAACCTCGCGTCGGACGCGGACTCGATTCTCGGCCTCTACCACGCGCGGGGCTACCGCGACGCGAAGGTCCCGGCCCCGGAAGTGACCCCCGGCAAGCGCCCCTTCACGCTCGACGTGGCCTTCCACGTCACCGAGGGCCCCCGCTACACGGTGGCGTCGCGGTCGCTCGCCGGGAACTCGACCCTCCCCGAGGCGCAGCTTTTTCCCGGTCTCTCGACCGTTCCGGGCCGAGCGTTCACGGAAGAGGGGCTCAACGCCGACGTGGCGACGCTCGGCGGCCGCTACCAGGAGGCGGGCTTCCCCGACGCCCGGGTGGACGGCGCCGCGCGTCTCCTCTCCGGCGCCGATCCCTCCGCGGCCGGCGCCGAGGTCGTCTTCACGGTCGTCGAGGGAGAGCGCGCGTACTTCGGCAAGACGATCGTCCGCGGTTACCGGAACACGCTTCTCTCCGTGATCATGCGGCAGCTCCCGAACCTCGAGGGACAGCCGTTCAGCCTGACGAAGCTCCTCGAATTGCAGCGGAGCCTGGCGTCGCTGGGCGTCTTCTCGCGGGCCGACGTGCAGACCCTTCCTCCCGACCCGGACACGGGCCGGCGGACCGTCCTCGTGACGCTGACGGAAGGCAAGCCGTGGAGCCTCCTCTACGGGTTCGGCGCGGACTACTCATCGTCGGCCGACCCGAAGTTCTCCCTGCGTGTCTCGCTCGGCGCCTCGTACAACAACCTCTTCGGCCGCGCCATCGTCGCCGGGAGCGACGTCCTGATCTCGCGCCGGCAGAACCGCTTCCGGATCTTCCTCCGCGAGCCCTCCTTCGTGGACAGCGGGCTCCCGGTGGCCGTGTCGATCTTCGCCGGGCAGGACTACCAGCCGGGCTACAACGTCAAACGCGGGGGCGTCTACATCGACACGTCGAAGAAGCTCAGCGAGAAGGTCAAGGCGCTCCTGCGCCTCCAGTACGAGATCGTCCAGCCGTCGGAGGACCCGGGCCTCGGACCGGACCAGCGGCAGAACCAGCAGAACCGGATCGCCTCCGTCGGCCCGGCCCTCTCCTGGGACGATCGCGACGACCCCATCGCGCCGACGAAGGGGCTCCTCGTCACGGCGGAGCTCAAGTACGCGTTCCCCACCTTCTCCGCCACGGCGCACTTCCTTCGCGGTTCGCTCCTGGCGGCGGCCTACCACTCGTTCCGGCCTGACAGCGTCCTCGCGGTCGCCGTCCGGTACGGCGCGATCCAGCCGTTCGGCCCCTGCGACATCATCGGGGAGAACCCCCTGTGCAAGCCGAACCTGATGGTGCCGATCCCGGAGCGGCTCTTCGCCGGCGGCCGGACGACGCACCGCGCCTTCGGGCAGGACGCCCTCGGCATCGTGGGCCAGACCGTCAACACCGACCTCGTCGGGTACGGCGGCAACGGCCTCCTCCTCTTCAACGTCGAGCTCCGCCAGCGGCTGGCCGGGAGCCTCGGGCTCGCCCTCTTCTTCGACGACGGCAACGTCTGGGAGGACTGGCGGAAGGTCAACTTCGCCGAGCTTCGCCCCGGCGCGGGCGTCGGCCTCTACTACATGACGCCGGTCGGCCCGGTCCGGATCGACTACGGCATGAAGCTCGACAAGAAGCCCTTCGAGACCCTCGGCGTCTTCAACTTCAGCGTCGGCTACGCGTTCTAGCCAGGGCGCTACGGGTAGACGAAGAAGCTCGGGTCGTAGATCAGGGTCCGGTTGCCGGCCGGGCTGTGGTACTCGAAGTACTGGCCCCGGACCGTGTCGGTGACAGCGATCCAGAACTCCACGTCCGTGAACGTCGGAATGTCGATCCACGCCTTCCCGTTGTCCGTGGCCGTGTTGATCCGGATCAGGTACTCGTACGTGTTCGCGTCGGACAGCCAGAAGGCCGCCGTCCCGGTCCCGTCGGCGCCGCCCGAAGCCCCCGAACCCGCCAGCGTCGTCACGACCTGGGCCGCGGCAACGTGAGGCAATTGCATCCCCGCCGTCGCCGCGGCCCCGGAGGTTCGACGGGATTCAGAACTGGAATCCGACCGTCACCGGGAAGCTCCAGAGGCCGGTTCCCTGGACGCCGGAGTAGACGGCGTTCGCCTCGACGAACCACCGGTGCGCGGACCAGCCGAGACCGGCGTTCCCCGAGGCGCCCGTGTCCGTCTGCGAGAACTTCTGGCCGTAGGCGTGGACGCCCTGGCGAAGGGCCCTCACGCCGCCTCCCAGGTAGGCGTAGAGGCCCTCGGCGCCGTGGCCGGTCAGCCGGAGGGCGAGATCGGCGTCGAAGCCGTAGAGCTGGGCGCTGTCCATCCCCACGCCCGGGAAGTCCCCGTTCCTGGCCCCGTTCTGGCCGTAGTAGCCGGCGCCCCGGAGGCCGACGACGGAGGAGCCGGGGAGCCAGAGGGCCCTCAGGGTGATGTTCCATCCCGGATCGTAGACGTTGGCGAAGTTCCCGGCGGGGAACGTGGCCCCGCCCCCGATGCCGAGCTTGAAGTCGTCCGCCCCGGCCGGCAGCGCCAGCAGAAAGACGAACAGGGCGGCGGATGCGAAGGTCTTGACGAGGTTCCTCATGGTTGCCTCCTTTGCCCGCCCGGCGGGCACCGTCACGCGGGAAACCTGGGCCGCGCGCGGCAGGAAGTCCTCAGGGTTTCTCAGGGTTCTTCTGGTATCCGGGGCCCGGCCCCGCGGGCGGGCCTAGAATGGAGCGACAGATGCCCCGGTTCACGGTCCTCGAGACCTCGGCCCTGTTCTCGAACAGGATGAAGTACGACTACCTGTTCGAGATGGAGATGTGGCTGAAGGGGATGGAGCGGTTCTTCACGGTCGACTACCTGCCGCTCTCGCCCTTCGAGCGCTCGCACGCCTCCCTCAAGAACTACGTCGAGGAGGTCGGCGTCATCCGCGCGGGCGTGAACCACATGGCCATGCTCACGACGCACCTCCTCGGCGAGGGGAAGGAGGACCTCGCGTCGTTCCTCCTCTACCTCGACAGCCAAGTGGGACGCGTTCCCTCCGGGGCTCCCCCCGCGCGGCGCCGCAGCGGCGCCGAGGCCGAGCTGGCCCTCGTCGTCGAGAAGCTGGACGACTTCTCGAAGATCCTCGACGAGATGTCGAAGGCCTCCTTCCTGCCGCTCCAGACGTACCTGTCCCTCGGCCGGATCGTCATCGGGACGCTGAAGCAGGACCCGAACCTCGGCATCCTCTTCAACGAGAACCTGCGGCCGGTGCTCGACCGGACCTCGAAGCAGTCCCTCCAGCGCGTCCTTTCGACGCTGAACGAGCCGGCCCACAAGGGGGCGCTCGCCGCCCTCCTCGTCCAGCTCTTCAAGGGGCTCCGGTACGTCGAGATGGTCCGCTCCACGATCGGCTCGCCCGCCACCCGGAAGCGCGCCCTCCTCGTCTTCAGCCTCCTGCGCGGCGAAAGCGACGGCGTCTGCGAGTTCCTCCGGAAGCGACTCCTCCCGCGGTTCCCGGAGGAGTCCGACGTCGCCGAGGGGCTCGAGCGCGTCATCTCCGCCCAGGAGCAGGAGGTCCGGAAGGTCATGGAGGTCGAGCTGGTGGACGTGGCGCTGATGAAGGACCCCGGCCTCGTCCTGACGCGGCTCGAGGACGCCGCCGGGCTCCTCCGGGACCTCTACCAGCAGACGGTCATCGGCCTCGCGGAGACGTTCTCGTCGGAGATGGACGGCCGGAGCCTCTTCCCCGACTACCGGACACGGCGCGAGCAGAGCCAGCGCCTCCGCGACGACCTCGCTCTCCTCGTCCGGACGGCGCAGGCCTTCCGGACCGCGCCGGACAAGAAGACCCTCCTCGCGCTCGTGACCGAGCTGGAGGCCTTCCGGCAGGGCTCCATGCGCTACCTCATGTACAAGGACTGGTCGCTCGTGGAGCGCTTCCTCGCGGGGTTCTCGCGCGAGCGGCCCCCGCGGACGTTCCTCCCGGCCGCCGGACAGTTCGAGCTCTTCCTGAAGACCCTCATCCGCGAGGTGGGGAAGCGCTCCGTCCTGGCCGCCCCCCCGGCCCGCCCGGCCGGCGCCGACGCCGCGCCCGAGAGCGGCGGTCCTCCCGCCCGCTACAATTAGACCCCCGAGAGCGCGCCCGCGCTCCCCCGGGAAGGAGAGCCCGTGGGTTTCGTACCCGTCGAAGAAGCCGCCGCCACCTACGCCGAAGGGAAGTTCGTCATCATCGTGGACGACGAGGACCGCGAGAACGAGGGGGACCTCTGTCTCGCCGCGGACTTCGTCACCGCCGAGGCCGTCAACTTCATGGCGCGCGAGGGGCGCGGCCTCGTCTGCGTCTCGCTGACCGAGGAGCGCTGCGACGAGCTGGACCTCCACCCCATGGTGGAGCAGAACACCTCGAACTACGGCACCGCCTTCACCATCTCCGTCGAGGCGCGCGGGAAGACGACGACGGGCATCTCGGCTGCCGACCGGGCCGCGACGGTCCGGACGCTAGTGGACCCG
>DAOMFB010000154.1:0-6907 GCA_035429585.1 Thermoanaerobaculia bacterium | reverse complement strand
ACGGCGGGCCAGTCGCACCCGCCGCACGAGCCCTCCGCCGCGCGGGCGCAGACCTCGCCGGGAGGCCGCCGGTGCGGACCCGCGGAGAGGATCGCGGCCGCGCGCCCCCGGAAGAGACCCGGCCCTTCCGGCGCGAGCTCGGCCAGGACCCGGTCGCCCGGAAGCCCCCCCTCCACGAGCGCCACGACGCCCTCCACCCGCCCCAGGCCCTCGCCGCCCGGTACGACTCGCTCGACGGTCAGCTCGCGGGAGAACCGACCGGCCGGCGTCACGGGAAGCGCCTCACGAGCCGAAGAGCGTGAGCGAGGGGAGGCCGAGGCGGCGTCTCGTCTCGCGGCGCGTCAGGGCGCGCCGCATCCGCTCGACGACCTCGGGCGTGACGCCGGCCGTGTCGCCGAGCCCTTCGGCGACGGCCGCCTCGACCGCGGCCGACAGCTCCGGCGTCATCCCCTTCCGCAGGCTCCGGACGAGCGACGCCTCGATCGCCGACAGCTTCTCCTCGACCTCCTCGAAGCTCCCGTTCTCCGGCAGGACCTCGAGCTTCGAAAGGGCCTTCCCGATCGCCTTCCGGAAGACGTCGCCGTCGATGCCGCCGGGCGACTCCGCGCCGGCCGCCCGCAGCCCCTCCACGAGCCGCACGACACGGGGGCCGACCTCGGGCGGCTTCTCGTCGCGACGCCCCTCGCCCTGCCCCACGAGGCCGCGGCGCTCCATCTGCCAGGTCTCCTCGACGGCGCCCGCGCAGTAGGAGATCGAGCTGATCTTCCCGGCGGCCCCGCGGGCCCGGCGTCGCTCGAACGTCTCGCGGACCGCGCGGATCACCGTGTCGACGGGGATGCCCGCCTCCCGCCAGCCGCGGATCAGCTGCCAGTCCTTCGCCGACAGGAGGAACGGGGTCCCCCGCTCCGCGATGAAGGCCTCCTCGATCCGCGTCGCGTAGGTCGACTCGTCGGGGGGCTCGCCGCTCCCGGCGCTCATCGGCTCAGAAGGAGGCGATGTCGCCCGACACCACCGTCTCCTCGCCGCCGGAGATGCCGAGCCGGAGGAAGCCGTCCGCGGTCACGCCGAGGTAGGCGCCCGTCGTCTGCCGGCCGCCCTCGACCACGGTCAGGCGTTCGCCCGCGTGGTGCGCCGAGACGGACTCGAAGGCCGGAGCCAGGTCGAACGCCGGCGCCGAGAGGCCGGCGTCGAGCTCCTCGAGGAGCGCGACGACGGGGGCGTCCCCCGCCAGGGCGGCCGGCGCCGCGCCTTCCTCCGACAGCGACGTCGCCTCCGGGAGCCCGGCCGCGTCGAGCGTCGACCGCGCCGTCGAGACGTTGAGCCCGATCCCGGCCACCGCGTACCCCTCGCCTTCGGCGCCCGCCCGCGCCTCGACGAGGATGCCGCCGAGCTTCCGGCGCCCCACGAGGAGGTCGTTCGGCCACTTCAGCCGGGCCTCCACGCCGAAGCGGCGCG
The DNA here is from genome assembly GCA_035429585.1 of Thermoanaerobaculia bacterium. Lineage (GTDB taxonomy): Bacteria > Acidobacteriota > Thermoanaerobaculia > UBA5066 > UBA5066 > DAOMFB01. Next base: position 5,452 of record DAOMFB010000154.1, on the reverse strand, counting down.
CGATCCCGCGAGCCAGGATCACCCCGAGGCGGAGCGGGAGGCGGACGCGCTCCGGCCCCTCGGGCCACGGGAGGACGAGCGAGATCGCGAGGCCGGTCTCGTCGGGCATGACCCAGCTTCGGGAGCCGCGGCCCCGTCCCGCCGTCTGCCGCCGCGCGACGATCGCCGTCGGGGGAACCTCCGTCCCGTCCTCGAGGAGCTCCTCCGCGATCGCCTTGCCGAAGTCGTTCGTGGAGGCGACGGCGCCGAGGAGGACGACGTTCGAGAGGTATCCGAAGCGCCGGCCGGCCAGCGGGGCGCGCGCGCCGAGCGGGGAGGGGGTCGGGAGGGTCATCCCGTCGCCGCGCCGAGGTTGCCGGAGAGCCGCGCCCGGCGCTCCGAGAGCTCCGCCAGCTGCTTCCGGCACTTCTCGACGACCGCCGGCGGCGCCTTGGCGAGGAACGCCGCGTCCTCGAGCTTCCGGGTGAGCGCCGCGGCCTCGCGCTCGATCCCCGCCAGTTCCTTCTCGATCTTCTGCCGCTCCTCGGCCGTCATCTCCTTCACCGGCAGGGCCACGACGAGCCCGACCGGCCCGATGGCGTCGTGGAACGCCCCGGAGATCGGGACCTTCGCCGCCACCCTGAGGGACCGGAGCCGGGCGAGGTAGACGAGGAGCGTCGCGTGGCGCTCGAGGGACGCCGCGAGCGGGCCCTCCGCCTCGAGGCCGGCGTCGAGGGCCTCGGTCTGCGGCAGGCCGCGCTCGGCTTTCAGGTTCCGGATCCGGGTCGCCGCGGCCCGGAGCGTCTCGACGGTCTCCACGGCGAGCGGATCGTCCCAGGACGCCTCCGCCGTCGGGAAGGGGACGACCGGGAGCCGGTCGCCGTCCCCGGCGAGGGCGTCCCGGATCTCGCACGAGACGAACGGCATGAACGGGTGGAGGAGCGCCAGCGAGTCGAGCAGGACCCGGTGAAGGACGGCGCGCGTCTTCGCCTTCTCGGCCTCCGGGAACTGCGGGTCGCGGAGGGCGGGCTTCACCATCTCGACGTAGCCGTCGCAGAACTCCGACCAGAAGAACGCGTAGAGAGCGTTCGCCGCCTCGTCGAACCGGTAGCTCTCGAGGGAGGCCGTCACCCGGGCGACCGCGGCCGAGAGCCGCGCGAGGATCCACCGGTCCACGGTTCCGAGCGCTTCGTAGTCGATCGACGACGCCTCCGGCTTCCCCTCGTGGAGCATTCCGAGGGCGAACCGGGCGGCGTTCCAGACCTTGGTCGCGAAGGCGCGGGCCGGAGCGATGCGGGAGGTGCCGAACGGGATGTCCCGCCCCGTCCCCGACTGGACCGCGAGGGCGAAGCGGACGGCGTCCGCGCCGTACTCGTCGCACATCTCGAGCGGGTCGATGACGTTTCCCTTCGTCTTCGACATCTTCTGGCCCCCTTCGTCCCGGACGAGGCCGTGGATGACGACGTCGGCGTACGGGGCCCGCCCGTCGAACCACACGCCCGCCATGATCATCCGGGCGACCCAGAAGAAGAGGATGTCGAAGGCCGTCACGAGAACGGTCGTCGGGTAGTACCGCGCGTAGTCGGCGCCCCCGTCCGGCCAGCCGACCACCGAGAGCGGCATGAGCCACGAGGAGAACCACGTGTCGAAGACGTCGCCGTCCTGCGTGAGGGACGCCGCGCCGCAGCTCGCGCACCGCGAGGGGTCGTCCGCGCCGGGCGCGGGGACGGTCACGTGGCCGTCGGCGCAGTACCACGCCGGGATCGGGTGGCCCCACCAGAGCTGCCGGGAAACGCACCAGTCGCGGATGTTCCGCATCCACTCGTCGTACGTCTTCTTCCAGAGGTCGGGGACGAACCGGGTCTCGCCCGCGTCCGTCGCCGCCACCGCCTTCTCCGCGAGCGGACCGACCTTGACGAACCACTGGAGGGAGACGAGCGGCTCGAGGACCGTGTCGCACCGCTGACACCGCCCGATCGGCAGGACGTGGGCCTTCTCGCCGCGCCGGAGCCCCTGCGTCTCGAGGTCCCTGAGGACGCGGCGACGCGCCTCGGCGCGGTCGAGCCCCGCGTAGGCGGAGCCCGCGGCCGCCGTCATCGCGCCGTCGAAGCCGATCACGGCGATCGTCTCGAGGCCGTGGCGCCGGGCGGCCTCGAAGTCGTTCGGGTCGTGGGCCGGGGTGATCTTCACGGCGCCGGTGCCGAACTTCGGATCGACGAGCGGGTCGCCGACCACGGGGATCGTCCGCTCCGTGAGCGGCAGGCGCACCCGCCGGCCGATGAGCCCGCGGTACCGCTCGTCCTCCGGATGGACGGCCACGGCCGTGTCGCCGAGCATCGTCTCGGGCCGCGTCGTGGCGACGACGACCTCCCCGGATCCGTCGGCCAGCGGGTAGGCGATCGACCAGAGGAGTCCCGACTGCTCGACGTGGTTCACCTCGAGGTCCGAGAGAACGGTCGCGCAGCGCGCGCACCAGTTCACCATCCGCTCCGCCCGGTAGGCGAGCCCCTGGTGGTAGAGCGTCGTGAAGGCGAAACGGACCGCCTTCGAGCGCGGTGCGTCGAGCGTGTAGTAGTCGCGCGAGAAGTCGCACGAGGAGCCGAGGCGGCGGATCTGGTTCAGGATGTCCCCCCGCCGGGCCGCGGCCCATTCGCGGCAGATGGCGAGGAACGCCTCGCGCCCGAGGTCGTGCCGGGTCTTCCCCGTCCGCTCCTTCACGTCCCGCTCGACGACCATCTGGGTCGCGATCCCCGCGTGGTCGACGCCCGGGAGCCAGAGCACGGCGCGCCCCTGCATCCGGCGCCAGCGACAGAGGATGTCCTCGAGCGTCCGGCCGAGCGCGTGCCCCACGTGGAGCTTCCCGGTGACGTTCGGCGGCGGGATGACGATGACGTACGGGACGGCGCGGGGCCCCGCGGCCTCGGGCCGGAAGAGGCCCGCCTCCTCGTGGAGGCGGTACCACTTCAGCTCGAAGGAGGCCGGGTCGAAGTTCTTCGGCAGCTCGTGCGGTGCGTTCATGGGACGGAAGACGGCTGACTTTACGACAGACGGGGGCGACCCGCCCCGAACCGCGTCAGTCCGCCCGCTCCAGCTCGCGCAGGCGCTCCCGGACGAGGCGTTCGGCCATCTCCGGGACGACGTCCCACGCGACCTTCCGGACGACGCGCTCGCCGAGGATCTCCACGACGCGGCGGGCGATCCGCTCGACGTCGTCGTCGGCCAGCGGCCGGTCCGCGCCGGCGCCGGCGCCGACCATCCGCGTCAGGTCGTTCAGGCTCGTCCGGGCGGCGAGCACCTCGAGGTCGCTGGCCGGCGGCTCGGGCAACGGCCCCCCGTGCGGCGGGAGCTCCACCGAGGTGGCGGGGCCCTCGTCGCCCCCCGGCGGCGGGAGGAACGCGGGCATCGCGCCCGAGACGCGCCCGGAGCGCTCGAACTCCGCGATGTCCGCCTCGATGTCGCGCCGGGGGACGTCCTCCTCGAGACCGCCGAGGTCCACCTCGTAGGCGCGGACCGGGGCGGTCACGGCCTCGCCGCCAGCCGGGAGGGGGATCTCCGCCTCGCGGAACGGCTCCGGAGGCAGCTCGGGGGCCGGCTCCGGCGCCGGCGGCTCCGGCGGCGGCTCCGGCTCCAGGGGCGGCCGCATCGCCTCGAGCTGCTCGGGCGTGAAGATCGGGATGGCCGTCGTGGCGTAGAGCGAGTCCGGAGACGGCTCCGGCAAGGGAGCCGGCCGCGTCCTCGGGACGTTCGTCGGGCTCGTGTCCTCCCCGGTCTCCCGGGGCGGCGGCGGGGCGACCGCCTCGACCACGGGCGCGGGCGCCGGTTCAGGCTCCGGCACGGGCTCCGGCTCGGGAGGCGCCGGCGGCGGCGCGGCCGCCCTCGCTCCCTCGGCCCGGGCCGCGAGGTCCTGCACGAGATCGAGCAAGGCGTGCGAGTCGAAGGGCTTGGTGACGACGGCGTCGGCTCCGGCGCGGTCGGCGCGGGCCCGGTCGAACGGCTCGAACGTTCCCGTCAGCATGACGACCGGAATGAAGGAGCCGCCCGGGAGCTTCTTGACGGTTTCGCAGAGCTCGTAGCCCGTCAGCCCCGGCATCACGGCGTCGGCGAGGACGACGTCGGGCACGAACTCCCCGAGAAGCGCGACGGCCTTGTCGCCGTTCCCCGCCGTGCGGAGTTCCCAGTCGGTGCGCGCGAAGGTGAGCTCGACGACCTTCTGGATCGTCAGACTGTCGTCCGCAAGGAGAATCCGGTAGCCCATTCACACTCCCCGGCAGAAGCCAAAACGTCCGGATCGGGCGTTCGGGGAGTTTACTACGTCCGCTCCCGGCCGGCCGCCCCGAGAGCGGCGAGGACGCGAGAGGCGGGCCGCCGCCCGGTGACCGCGGCGAGCGCCCGGGAGGCCGCGGCGACGCCCTCCAGCGAGGCGCCCGTCTCCCACCCCGTCCCGTGAAGCAGGTAGAGGAGATCCTCGGTCGCCACGTTCCCCGACGCGCCGGGCGCGTACGGGCATCCGCCGAGGCCTCCGGCCGAGGCGTCGAAGATCCGGACGCCCGACCGCAGCCCCTCGGCCACGTTGGCCAGCGCCGTGCCCCACGTGTCGTGGAAATGAAGCGCCAGCCGCGCCAGCGGGACGCCGCGCTCCACGGCCCGGCCGACGACCTCCGGCACCTGGGTCGGGACGCCGACGCCGATCGTGTCGCCGATGGACACCTCGTCGCACCCGGACGCGGCGAGCCGCGCCGCAACCTCGGCGACCGCCTCCGGCCGGACCGCGCCTTCGTACGGGCAGCCGAAGGCGCACGAGACGTAGCCCCGGACGCGCATCGCCGCCCTCTTCGCCCGCGCCAGGACGGGGGCGAACCGCGCAAACGACTCGTCGATCGAGGCGTTGATGTTCCGCCGGTTGAAGGTCTCCGAGGCCGCCGTGAAGACGGCGATCTCGCGGACCCCGGCCGCCTCGGCCCGGTCCATCCCCTTCTCGTTCGGCACGAGGACGGGATACCGCACGCCGTCCTTCTTCCGGATCCGGCGGAAGACCTCCTCGCCGTCGGCGAGCTGCGGGATCGCCTTCGGCGAGACGAACGCCGTCACCTCCACGACGGGGAGGCCGGCCTCCGCGAGAGCCTCCACCAGCGCCACCTTGGCCTCGACCGGGACGACGGCCGCCTCGTTCTGCAGGCCGTCGCGCGGGCCGACCTCGACGACGGTGACGCGGCCGGCGGAGGCGCTCACTCCATCTCCGCGAGCCGCTCCCCGGCCGCGACCATCGCCCCCTCGGCCACGAGAAGGCGCCGGAGGACGCCCTCGCGGGGAGCCCGGACCGGGTGCTCCATCTTCATGGCCTCGAGGAGGAGAAGCGTCGCCCCCTTCGCGACGGCGTCCCCCGCCGCGACGAGCACGGCCCGGACCCGCCCCGGCATCGGCGCGACTAGGTCGTGGGACACGTCGGGGTCCTCGGCGGGGACGCGTTGCTCGG
>DAOMFB010000153.1:0-6910 GCA_035429585.1 Thermoanaerobaculia bacterium | reverse complement strand
CCTCGACAGCCCCGGAACGCGCCGGCTCTCCGTCGACCCGCCGCCGATCCTCGCGCCGATGGCGGGGATCACGGACATGACGTACCGGCTGCTCCTCCGCCGGATCGGCGGGGTGGGGCTCGTGACGATGGAGTTCGTCTCGTCCGAGGGGCTCACGCGCGGGAACCGGCGGACCGAGCGGCTCCTCCGGTACGACGCGGCCGAGCGGCCGCTCTCCGTCCAGATCTACGGGGCCGACGCCGCGCGGATGGCCGTCGCCGCCGCCCGCGTTGAGGAGATGCAGGTGGACGCCTGCGACATCAACATGGGGTGCCCGGCGAACAAGGTCCTGAAGGGATGCGCCGGAGCGGGGCTGATGCGCGATCTCCCGAAGGCGCGCGCGATCATCGCGGCCTGCCGGAAGGAGCTCCGGACGACCCCGCTCACGGTGAAGTTCCGGCTCGGGATCTCGGACGAGACGGTCAACTACCTCGAGCTCGCGAGGATCTGCGAGGGGGAGGGGGCGGCCGCCGTCGCCCTCCACGCGCGGACGGCCAAGCAGATGTACACGGGGCGCGCCGACTGGAGCCGGATCGCGCGCCTCAAGGAGACCGTCTCCCTCCCCGTCGTCGGCAACGGCGACGTGAACACCCCCGAAGACGTCCTCCGGATGTTCCGGGAGACGGGGTGCGACGCCGTCATGTGCGGCCGGGCCACGATGAAGAACCCGTGGATCTTCCGGCAGGCGGCCGAGCTTCTCGCCGGGAAGCCCTACCGGCCGGCCACGCTGGAGGAGCGGCGGGACGTCATCCTCACGCACTTCCGCCTCATCCGGGAGAACGACGGCGACGTGCCGAAGCTCGTCATGGGGAAGCTCCGGACCTTCACCGGCTGGTACACGCACGGCCTCCCGAACGGGACGGAGCTCCGGCGGCGGATCCAGAGCCTCCCGTCGCCGGAGGCCTTCCTCGACGCGGTGCACGAGTTCTTCGACCGCCACGCGGTCCTCGCGGCGTGAGTATCCGGACGGCGTCATGACCGACCCCCGCGACGACCTGAAGGCCCTCCGCGGCGCCCTCGACGGCGTCGACGCGGAGATGGTCGCGCTCCTGGCCCGGCGCCTCGCCCTCGTCGCGAAGATCGGCGAGGCGAAGGCCGAGGGGGAGGGAGGGATCCGCGACGCCTCGCGCGAGCGGGACGTGCTCGAGCGGGTGGAGGCCGTGGCCCGGGACCTCGGCGTCTCGGTGCCGCTCGCGCGGAAGATCTTCGGCGAGATCATCGCCCACTCCGTCACGCGCCAGGCGGCGTTCCTCTCGGGCGCCGCGGCGAAGGGGGAGCTGCGCGTCGCCTTCCAGGGGGTGCCGTACGCCTACAGCTGGCTGGCGGCGCAGAAGTACCTCGGCGGCCTCGGCGTCCCCGGGGCCCTCGCGGGCTTCCGGAGCTTCGCCGAGGCCGTGGACGCCCTCGTGGCCGGGACGGCCGACCTGGCGTTCCTCCCGATCGAGAACACGACGGCGGGGAGCATCAACCAGGTCTACGACCTCCTCGTCTCCCACGAGGTCTCGATCGTCGGCGAGGAGATCTGGAAGGTGGACCACTGCCTCGCCGGGCCGGCCGACGTGCCGCTGACGTCGATCGCCCGGGTCCTCTCGCACCCGCAGGGGCTCGAGCAGTGCAGCCAGTTCCTCCAGTCGCTCCCGAACGCCCAGCCCGTCTTCCGCTTCGACACGGCCGAGGCGCTCAAGGAGGTCGCGGCGGCGGGGGACCCGACGGAGGCCGGCATCGGCCCCCCGGAGGCCGCCGCGCACTACGGCCTCGCCATCCTCCGGCGCGGAATCGCGAACCAGGAGGAGAACTTCACCCGCTTCGTCGCCCTCGCGCGGGCCCCCGAGCGGTTCAATCCGCGGATCCCGTGCAAGACGAGCCTCGTCCTGACGACGCGGCACGAGCACGGCGCCCTCCTGAAGTGCCTCGCCGTCCTCTCGGACAACGGGCTCTCGCTCACGAAGCTCGAGTCGCGCCCCCGGCCGCGGAAGCCGTGGGAGTACATGTTCTTCATCGACTTCGACGGGAACGTGGCCGACGAGAAGGTGGCGCGCGCCCTCGAGGAGCTGAAGGTCATCGCGCTCTGGCTGAAGGTCCTCGGCTCCTACCCGGCCAAGGCGCTGCCGCAGGACGCCGCCGCCCCCGAGATCGCCCCGCCCGCCGAGACGTTCGAGGCGGTCGTGGCGAAGCCGGCGGAGAAGCCGGTCGCCCCCGCGGTGAAGAAGAGCTCGCAGTACAAGCTCGTGAGCCGCGACGCGCGGCCCGAGGACACGATCGTCCGGGTCGGCGACCTCCTGATCGGCGGGGAGGGCTTCGTCGTCATGGCGGGCCCCTGCTCGGTCGAGACGAAGGCCCAGATCGAGGCGGCCGCGAAGGCGGTGCGCGAGGCGGGGGCGCACATCCTCCGCGGGGGCGTCTTCAAGCCCCGGACGAGTCCCTACGCTTTCCAGGGGCTCGGCGAGGAGGGGCTCGACCTCCTCGCGGCGGCGGGGAAGGCCTTCGGGATGCCGATCGTGAGCGAGGTCCTCGCGCCCGAGCAGGTCCGGCTGATGGCGCGGAAGGCCGACATCCTCCAGATCGGCGCCCGGAACATGCAGAACTTCCCGCTCCTGAACGCCGTGGGGACGGTGGACCGCCCGGTGCTCCTGAAGCGCGGCCTCTCGAGCACGATCGAGGAGTGGCTCGCCGCGGCGGAGTACATCCTGGCCAAGGGGAACGGGCAGGTGATCCTCTGCGAGCGGGGGATCCGGACCTTCGAGAGCGCCACGCGCAACACCCTCGACCTCTCCGCGGTGCCGGTCGTGAGGGAGCGGACGCACCTGCCGATCCTCGTCGACCCGAGCCACGGCACGGGGCGCCGCTCCCTCGTCGCCCCGATGGCCTTCGCGGCCCGGGCCTGCGGGGCGCACGGCCTCCTGATCGAGGTCCACCCCGACCCGGACCACGCCCTCTCGGACGGCGACCAGAGCCTCACCTTCGCCGAGTTCCGCTCGCTGATGGAGGGGCTGAAGGCCGTCGCCCCGCCCCGCGGTCGCTGACGCTCAGTACGGGACGGGCTTCGCGTCGGCGGGGAAGGGGCAGACGTACGGCTGGCCGTTCGTCGACTTCGTGAACTCGGCCTTCGCCGTCGCGATCGTCGCGCCGTCGGTCAGGAGGTCGACGGCGGTCGCCGCGAGGACCTTCGCGGCGACGAGCATTCCTTTCCGGCCGATCGGGTGCGCCGAGCACGAGGTGACCGCCCAGTGGTGCCAGGGGGAGCCGACGGCGCCGGTGGCGACCGCCAGCTCGGCCAGCGGCACCGCCGCGCTCACCTCGCTGACGTCCGAGGAGGCCGTGTCGCCGTGCTCCGGGGCGTAGGGGAGGACGGTCTCGGCGAGGCCCTTCTCGGGGATGCCGACCTCCTTCTGGATCGCCCGCGCGAAGGCGGCGTCCGCCGCGTCGAAGCGGGGCGGGCCGACGCGCTCCAGCTCCTTCTGCATGGCGCGCGAGAGGGCGTCGTTGTAGATCGGCTCGCGCGTCGAGGCGAGGAGGTTCACCTTCGCCCGCGTCTCGGTGGCGAGGGCGGCCCCGTCCGCAGCCTTCCGCGTCCGCCCGAGCATCTCGTTCACGCTCGCCCCGGTCGCGTCGCGGAGGTACCACTGCTCGCGCGCGTAGTCCGGGATGATGTTGGGCGCGAGCCCCCCGTCCTTGACCATCCGGTGGATCCGGGCCGTCGGGAGAATGTGCTCGCGCAGGAGGGCCATGGCGTGGTCGAAGAGCACCAGGGCGTCGAGGGCGCTCCGGCCCAGCCACGGGTTCGCCGCGGCGTGGGCCGTCTTCCCGAAGAACTCCACGTCGAAGACCGTGACGGCGAGACGGGGCTTCGTGTAGACGAAGGTCTGCGGCGCGGGGTGCCAGGCGAGGACGACGTCGGTCCCGGCGAAGGCGCCGTCCCGGAGCATGAAGGTCTTCCCGAGGATCTGCTCCTCGGCCGGGGTGCCGAAGAGGCGGATCGTCCCGGGGAGCTTCCCGGCGATCCGGGCCCGGTTGGCCGCCACGGCCGCGGCCACGGCGGCAGTTCCGAGGAGGTTGTGCCCGCACCCCTGTCCGGCTCCTCCCGCCACGCGCGGGCTCTTCGCCGCCTCGCCCGCCTTCTGCGAGAGGCCCGGGAGGGCGTCGTACTCGGCGAGGATCCCGATGACGGGGGACCCCGACCCGGCGGTCGCGACGAAGGCGGTCGGCATCCCGGCGACGCCCCGTGTGACCGCGAAGCCCTCCTTCTCGAGGAGCGAGGCCAGGAGCTCGGCCGACTTCGTCTCCCGGAGGGCCGTCTCCGAGTAGTCCCAGAGGAAGTCGGCGACCTCCTCCCAGCGGGCGCGGGAGCCGTCGAGGAAGAGGTCCGTCGGGGCGGCGGCCGGGGGAGCGGCCATCGCGGCCGCGGCCAGCGCGGCGGGAATCCACGAAAGGGGACGGAAACGAACTTGCATCCAGTTCCTCCAGGGAGACTTGCGTGCCGGAACCGACAGTTTACGATGGGAAAATGAGACCCGTTCGCCGCGCCCTCGCCGGAGCGCTCCTGCTCCTCCTCTCCGCGCCGCATCCGGCCCGGCCGCAGGCGCCTCCGTCCGCCGCGCAGCAGAGCCGGGCGGACGCCGGGCCCGTCTCCGTCCCGATCGAGATCCGCGAGCAGTTCCTCGGGCGGAGCGGCGAGAAGACCGTGGTCCGGTTCGTCCTCTCGGCCTCGAAGTCGGACCTCCGCGGCGGCCCGGCCGGGAAGCCGAACGCGCCGACGCGCGCCTCCTTCATGCTGGACGGCGAGGCGAGGGACGCGGCGGGAAAAGTCGTGGAGAGCTTCCGGGTCCCGGTCGACGTGGACCTCTCCGACGCCGAGGCCGGCAAGCCCCTCCGCGTCGCCTTCCTCCGGGCGCTGCCGCCGGGAGAGCTGACGATCCAGTTTCGCCTCGAAGGGGCGGCGGGGCGCGCCGTCGCCACGCGCGCCGTGATCCTGACGGTCCCGAAGATGTCCTCGGAGTTCCACGCGGACGAGGCGGGGACCGACAAGGCCGGCCTCCCGTCGGCCGCCGCGATCATCCTCGAGTCGGAGAACCGCCCCGTCGTCCCGAAGGCGGCGGCCGAGAAAGGGCTCGTGAGGATCGTCCCGCCGGCGAGGGAGGTCCCGGTCGGCCTGATCCGGGTGGAGGCCGCCGTGGAGCCGCCGGTCGTCCGCGTCGAGTTCTGGCTGGAGGAGAAGCGGATCCTCGTCCGGAACCGGCCCCCCTACTCCGTGGAGATCGACCTGGGGAACATCCCGCGCCGGCAGACCCTCAAGGCGGTCGGCTTCGACGCGCAAGGGAACTTCGTCGACGTCGACGCCTGGGCCCTCAACGAGAAGGACGCCCGCCTCGCCGTCCGGATCGTCGAGCTGCCGAAGGGCACCGGCGAGAAGACGGAGCTGAAGGTCGCCGTCCAGAGCATCGCCGGCGGGGAGCTGAAGACGCTGAAGCTCTTCCTCGACGCGGACCTCGTGAAGGAGTGGACGGCCCCGCCGTACACCGTCTCGGTCCCGGCCGAGCGGCTGAAGCGGGCCACGCTGATCCGCGCCACGGCGACGGACGCCGAGGGGAAGGAGTTCTCGGACGTCAAGCTCCTGAAGGGGGAGAAGCGGTTCATCTCCAAGGTCGAGGTGAACCTCGTGGAGCTCCACATCTCGGTCTTCGACGGCGAGGGGCGCTTCGTGAAGGGGCTGCCGAAGGAGGCGTTCGCGGTCTTCGAGGACGGCGCGAAGCAGGAGATCTCGGCCTTCGAGTTCGCCGAGGCGCTCCCCCTCTCCCTCGGCGTCGTCATCGACGGCTCGGGCTCGATGAAGGCCTCGATGCCCCTCGTTCACGAGGCGGCGGGCGGCTTCGTCGAGAACCTGGTCCGGGAGAAGGATCAGGGCTTCGTCATCGAGTTCCGCGAGGCGCCGATCCTCCTCGCCTCGCTGACGAAGGAGCGGGCCGACCTGATCCGGGCCATCCGCGAGACGCGCGCCGACGGGGCGACGGCCCTGTACGACGCCATCGTCCTCGCGCTCTACCAGTTCCGCGCCCTCCCGGGGCGGAAGGCGATCGTCGTCCTGACGGACGGCGCCGACAACCACTCCTGGTCGGACTACGAGACGGCCCGCCGGTACGCCCAGACGGCCGGGATCCCGATCTACTTCATCGGGATGGGGATCCCGTTCCTGGAGTTCGGGATCAAGCCGAAGCTGAAGGAGCTGGCCTCCGACACGGGGGGCGAGGCGTTCTTCATTGGCAAGGTGTCGGAGCTCCCGGAGATCTACCGCCGGATCGAGACGGAGCTCCGGGCGCAGTACTTCGTCAGCTACCTGACGAACTCGAAGAAGGGCGAGAACGAGTTCCGGGCGGTCGACGTGAAGCTCTCCGACCCGAAGCTCCGGCCGAAGACGATCCGCGGGTATTTCCCATAATCGGGGGGTGCGAAGTCCGCCGATGCGAGAGAGCGGGGCCGGTGTCGCACCCCCCGTGCCCCCCTCGGTCCTCTCCGCCAGGATTCCCCGGGCGGCGGTCGGCCTCCTCGTGCTCCTTGCGGCCGCGGCGGGAGGGCAGCAGCCCGATTCGCTCGTCGTCCGCGGCCCGCTGACGGTCACGTTCGAGGCGGAGAGCCGACTCCTCGGCGCCGCCGGGGAGCGGACGGTCGTCGAGCTGACCGCTGCCGTTCCGCTCGGGCGGCAGGAGGCCGGGGCGCGGCGGGCCCTCGAGGCGACGCCGTTCACCGTCGAGGCGACGATCTCCGGCCCGGCGGGCCGGCTCGAGACGGTCGCCCGCCCCCTGCCGCCCCCCCAGCCGGGAGACGGGGGGGCGGCGTGGCGGGGCGCGAGGCTCCTCCTCCCCCCCCGCCCCGGGGC
>DAOMFB010000152.1:0-6912 GCA_035429585.1 Thermoanaerobaculia bacterium | reverse complement strand
CGAGCGCGGTGCCCGGGGTGAGGGCCTCCGCCCAGGCCGCCTGCTCGGCCTCGGGGTCCGGGGCCTTTCCGGGCGAGGCCGGAGCCGGCTCCGGGACGCCGAAGTCGAGATGTTTGTCGTTCGTGGCGGCCCGCAGGTCGGCCTTGACGGCCTCGGAGAAGGCGCGCGCGTCCGTCAGCCCGGCGTACCCTCCGGCGGCCAGCTTCCCTTCGATCGCCGCGGCGGCGGCTTCCGCTCTCTCACCGATCGCATACCGGTTGCGTAGAAGCTTCGCCAGCTCCGTGACGGCCTGCCGCTTCTCTTCGGCGGTGACCGGCCGCGAAGCCGGCGCCTGCGCCGCCGCCTCCCCTGCGAGGAGGGCGACGAGCGCCGCGAGGGCGATCCTTCTCATGGCACGCCTCCCGACACCAGGCCATCCTCCGGCGGAAGAGAGGCGCGAATCGCGCCTGCCGGCTCGGCCGCGTCGGGACGGCCCGTCCCATTCTGGCACCTCGGCCGGAGCGGGAAGGAAAAAGGGCCGGCCCGAAGGCCGGCCCTCTGTCATTCCGGAAACTGGCGGAACGGGTGACTCAGGGAATCGCGGCCCGCGCCGCGCAGCTCTGGATCGCCCCCATCTGGGCGCCGGTGATGACGCCGGACTTCTTGAGCTCGTTCAGGACCTTTGTCACGGCGCTCACGTAGGCGCCGTGGTTGCGGGCGCCGTCGGCGGACTTGCCGACCAGGTCCGCGATCGTGCAGCCGTTCGAGAAGAACGTGTTCGGAACGCCGGAGTCGCAGCCGTCGATGACGACCGTGGGCGAGAGGTCGGAGTGAGGATTGCAGTCCACGTCGTCGGCGACGCCGTCGAGGTCGGCGTCCGGGAACCATCCGACGTCCCTCATCTGGGGGAGCGTCAGGTCCTGAGGCGGCGCCACGCTGTGCGTCAGGTCGGCGTTGATGGCCGGCTCCATGAGCTGGTTCGGGAACGCGATCGTGTCCCAGTGGGAGATCGTCGAGCCCGACTGGACGGGGTTCGGCGTGTAGAGGAGTGCCCGATTGAGAGAGTCGGCTCCAGCTCGCACGGAGAGATCGACTCCCAGAGTCGCGGTGACGCCCGCGCCGAGCTGGGCCTTGATGGTGTTCCCGTCGGCCAGCGTGATCCGGACCGAGGGAATGGTGATCGTCGGATCCGCGCCGCCAAGGCCGGCCGGCGGGCCGCCCGCCACGTTGTCCGCCACGAGGACGGCGATGGCGCCGGCATTCTGGGCGTTCTTCACCTTGACGACGAACCCGCAGGTTCCCCGGTCGACCAGGGCGATATTCCCGGCGACGGCGGCCGCATTCGTCAGCGGCGAGCAGGCGTCGAACGTCGTCGGTCCGGCACCGTCCGCGGGGTCCAGAGCCCGGACGACCGTCCCCGTGATTCCCGGCGACGCGAGAACCGGTCCGAAGGACGCGGCCCCGACCGCGTAGTCGCCGACGATCGCGGCCGGCGAACTCACGTGCAGCAGCGGTGTTCCCGGAGAGAGAACCGACGGCACGGCGGCCGTGACGTTGCTGCCGGCCCAGACGACGCGGCGCGGGTTGATCGCCGAGGCAGCGCGCTCGGCGTTCGTCATCTCGTTCCAGTACTTGCCTGCGGTCTTGTCGTAGATCTTCCGGCCGTAGACGTCGGTCAGGCCGCTGATCTGGGACCCGGTCGACACGCTGGCGAACTGGGAGAAGCCGAGGCCGTGGGCGAACTCGTGCAGGAGCACGGCAACGAGGTCAACTTGCGAACCCTCGTTTCCATCGAACCCGAGGTACCAGCCGACTCCCGTCAGGCACCCCGGGTTGCCGAGGTTGCTGTTGAAACGTGCTCGAAGGTCGGGAAACCCCGGATTCAGGTTCCCGCCCGCTCTCTTGTTCGCAAGAGCCTGGTGATACCAGGTGTCGGCGAACTCGGGCCCGGGGAACGGGGGCACTGACGGAAAGTTCGCGAAGATGTAGAGCGTCCCGGCCGATCCGAGGACGGCGGACGTGGCCGTGCAGGAGAGAGGTTCGAACGTGGCGAGGATCTGGATCTCCACGTTGCTGTCGAGCGTCGATCCCCAGATGCCCGCCGCGTACTGGAAGGCGTTCAGGCGCTGCTGGCCCAGTGTCGTGCCACTGTTGCCACCGACCGGCGCTGCCGGGGTCGGGTCGTTGAAGCCGACGCCGGGGGCGTTTCCGTTGACGATGGTGATCGTGGCGGCGCCGAAAGCCGGGCCGGCGGCGAGCGCAAGAACGGCCAGGAGGACGGAGAGGGCCTTTCGCGTCATGAGTGTCTTCACGGCGCTACTCCTTCTCCAGCTCGGCCTTGGCCGGCGGTGCGGGCTTATCGAGGGCCTTCGGGCTCTCCGCGTGCGGGACACAGGCCATGGAGAGCTTGCCGTCCGGCCCCTTCCGGACGACGACGTCGTTCATGTACTCCTCGCCCAGTTCGGCGCTCACCATCCCGTTCGGGTGGACGACTGCCTTCGGCTCGGCGGTCACGCCGGCGCGGACGAGGCGGGTGAGGCGCGCCGCCGCGGCCGCCTCTTCGGGGGTCGGCTCGCGGAGCTGCCCGGTGGCCGGGTCGATGAAGGCCTTCATTCCGGCCTGACCCGCCGGCTCGACGGGAGCCGCCACGGCCGGCTTCGCCGCGTCCTGCCGGGCGGGAGCCGACGCCGACGCCTTCTTCGGAGCCTCCTTCGCCGGGGTGCACGTTCCGCTCTCGTCGGCGGCAGCCCATCGGCTTCCGGTCGACAGGACGACGGCCGCGGCCGCGACGCCGCCCAGGAGCCGGGCCCACGGGTTGAGAGAACCAGCAACTACACGCATCGAGTCTCCTCCTCCGAAGTGAATTGAGACTCGATTTATACCGCATCGGCCGGGAGATGGACACCCTATCCACGTCCGATGTGATCCGGTTCACACACCCGGGGGGTGGGGACCCCCTACAGTCCCAGGCGCCGCGCGAGGAGCTCGATGCCGCGGAGGGTGACGGCGGGGGGCGCGGCCGTGTAGCAGACGCGGACGTGCTTCGGATAGGGTCCGAAGCTGGGGCCCGGCGCCGCGAAGAGCCCGTCGTCGGCGCACCCTTCGAGGAAGGCCTCGAGGCCTCCCGGCCCCAGGGCCGGGGCCACGTCGAGGAAGAGGAAGGTGGAGCCTTCGGGGGCCGGGACGCCGAGGCGCTCGGCCGCCTTCCGCCCGACCTCCTCGTAGAGCGGGCGCGTTTCGGCGAGCCACGCCTCCCCCGCGCCGCCGAGGACGCGGAGGGCCGCGACCTGCGAGGCGGTCGTCGCGCTGTAGACGTTGTGCGTGTGGAGCTTCAGGGCCGCCTCGACCGCCCCCGCCGGTCCCGCCAGCCAGCCGCACCGGTAGCCCGCCATGCCGAACCCCTTCGAGAGCGAGTAGGCCGCGAGCGACCGCTCCGGCGCGAGGGAGAGGCCCGGCGTGTGGGCGCCGGCGTACTGGTGGTCCTCGTAGACCTCGTCGAAGAAGAGCCAGAGGTCCTCTCGACGCGCCCACGCCGCGAGCGCCTCGAGCCACGGGCGCGGGATGACCCGCCCCGTCGGGTTGCTCGGGGTGTTGACGTAGAGCCCCACCGTCCGCGCCGTCGTCTTCGCCCGGACCGCGGCTACGCCCGTCTCCGGCGAGTCGGCGACGCCGAAGAACGGGACGTCCACCGGGACCGCGCCGTACGTCCGGCAGATCCCGTCCATGAGCGGCCAGTGGGGCGCGAGAAGGAGCACCTCGTCCCCCGCCTGGGCCACGGCGCCGACGGCGTTCGCGAGGCCGGCCGTCGCTCCGCCGGTGACGAAGAGCTGATTCCGCTCGAGCGGAACGCCCGTCCGGGCACGGACCCTCTCGAGGAGCGCGTCCACGAGGGCCGGAAGCCCCTGCGGAGGCGTGTAGCGGTTGAGGTGCGGGTGGTCCGCCGCCCGGAGGTCCTCCATCGCGCACCCGCTCGGGGGCTCGCGCCAGGTGTCCCCGACGTGGAACGGGTAGACCTCGCCGCGGTGCCCCGCGAGCCGGTGGAGGAGCTTCGAGTAGACCGACCCCCGGATCCCGGAGACGGGCGCGGAGACCCGGGGCGGACGGGGCATGCGGGAATCGTAGCGCCGGGGGAGAATCCGCCCATGGAATTCGGAATCTTCGGCCTCGAGCTCTCCGGGAAGACCACGCTCTTCTCCCTCCTGACCGGCCACGACGCCGCCGCCGCGACGCACAAGCGCGAGGCGCACGTCGGCATCGCCCACGTCCCCGACCCCCGGCTCGACCGCCTCACGGCGATGTTCAAGCCGAAGAAGCACACCCCCGCCACCGTCCGCTTCGTCGACGTCCCGGGCGTCGTGAAGGGAGGGGCGCAGAGCCTGAACCTGCCGGAGCTCCGCCAGATGGACGGCCTCGCCGTCGTCGTCCGCGGCTTCACGTCGGACGCCGTCCCCCACCCCGAGGGGTCGATCGACCCGGCGCGCGACCTCGAGCTCCTCGAGACCGAGATGCTCCTCTCCGACCTCTCGGTCGTCACGAACCGGCTCGACCGCGTCGCGAAGGACATCATGAAGAAGAAGTCGCCGGAGCTGGAGGCCGAGAGGGAGCTCCTGACGCGGTACAAGGCGACGCTGGAGAAGGGGGACGCCCTCCGCGCCTTCGACCCGACGCCGGACGAGCTGAAGCTGATCCGCGGCTTCGGCCTCCTGACCCTCAAGCCGATGCTCGTCATCCTGAACGCCGACGAGAAGGACGCGGGCGACCTCGCGGGAGCGCTCGCGCGGGCGACGTTCGACAAGTGGAAGGGGCAGCCCCGGGTCGGCTTCTCGGCGGTCTCGGCCACGATCGAGCAGGAGATCGCCGCGATGTCGCCGGAGGACCAGGCCGAGTTCCTGAAGGGGCTGGGCCTTCCGGACCGGGCGCTCGACCGCCTGCTCCGCGCCGCGTACGAGCTCCTGGGCCTCGTCTCCTTCCTGACGGCGGGCGAGGACGAGTGCCGCGCCTGGTCGATCCCGCGGGGGACGCACGCGGTGAAGGCCGCCGGCGTCATCCACACCGACTTCGAGAGGACCTTCATCCGCGCGGAGGTCGTGCCGTTCGAGAAGCTGATGGAGGCCGGCTCGCTCGCAGCGTGCCGGACGCACGGCTCCTTCCGGCTCGAGGGGAAGGACTACGTCGTCCAGGACGGCGACGTGATCAACTTCCGGGTCGGGGCGCAGTAGGCGCCGCCGCGGCCGTCAGGGCTTCCCGGCCTCCGCCGCGCGCGCCTCGGCCTCTTTCTTCTTCAGGCGCTCCGCGGCGCCGTCGATGAAGTCGAGCGTCTTCTGCCGCCCGGCCCACCCCGTCAGGCGGAGGCCCTGATTCGCGCCGGGGTTCGAGACGATGAGCGTCGGGAATCCCTTCACGCCGAACCGGCGGACGAGGTCGTCCATCCCCGGCGCGTTCTTCCCCTCCTGCCGCCGGCGGTCCTCGAGAAGGACCGGCACGTACCTCTTCTCGATGGCGGCCGCGGCCTTCTTGTCCGAGAAGACCTCCTCCACGAGGACGTGGCACGGGCCGCACCAGTCGGCGGTGAAGAAGTAGAAAACGGGCTTGCCGGCCTTCCGGGCCTCCGCCTCGCCGGCTTCCAGGGGGCGCCAGCGGACGACGTCGGCCTTCCCGGCGCCCGCTGCGGGCGTCGCGAGGGCGAGCAGGAGGATCGCCGCCGATCGCGTGAGAGCGCGTCTCATGAGGGCGGGAGTTTACCCGGGGCCGCGCCCTCCCGCCGCGGAGGCGCCCCGGCGCCGGGCACGTCCGTCAGGAAGACGCGGAGCGTCGGCGGCCATTCGTCCACCGGCCGGGAGAGGGCCCGCTCGACGGCCGGCGTCCGGAGCCGCCGGGCCGCCTCGGCGAGAAAGGCCCGCGCCTCGCCCTCCGACGCCTCGTCCCGCGCCAGGAGCGCCCGCTCGACGTTGACCGCCGGCGCCAGCTGCGCCCGCTCCGGCAGGCCGCGGAGGAAGGTGCGCGCCTCCTCCCGCCGCCCCGCGAGGCGCAGGCACTCCGCGTAGATCGCCGCCGAGTAGCCGGAGGGGAGCTGCTCGTGGAGGAACGCGGCGAGCGGAACCGCCCGCGCGGGCCGGCCGAGGTCGAGGCTCCGGAAGACCTGGTCCGCCACGCCGTTGCGCCAGGCGTTGTTGAAGGTCCCGGGCGGCTCCCCGTCGCGCCGGACGAGCGCGGCGCCGAGGCGCGGCCAGCGGAACGGGGCGACGAGGTAGTTGGCGAGCGGCGTCGTGGTCGTCAGGACGGGCGTCGACGCCGCCACGTGCGGCCGGGCCTCGGGGTGCGTCGCCAGCCACGGCGCCGCCTCCAGCCGCCGGGCGAGGTCGGCCGCGTCCGACGCCGCGAGCCGCTGCCGGAGGAGGAACGCGTGGAGGCGGATCGGCGCGAACGCGGCGTCGTACCGGGCCACCTGGTTCCGCGGGAGCATCTCCTCCGTCTGGCCGGTGGCCTCGCGGAAGGCGGCCGGGAAGCTCTCGAACTCCTCGCGGCTCACCCGGACGCCTCCCGTCGAGGCGACGTAGTGCGTGGCGGACGCCTCCGTCTGGAGGACGCCGAGCAGGTTGACGAGGATCCCGAGGACCGCGAGCGCCGCCCCCGCCCGGGCGAGGCGGGCCGAGCGGCCGGCGGCCGCCCCCGCGGCGGCCGCGAGGAGCGGCAGCACGAGGACCAGGAAACTCGGCCCCCAGCCGTGGCTCCCGTCCCAGGCCCACCACCCCGCGTAGAGCGCCCAGACGCCGGCCGCGGTCCCCCCGAGGGCGAGCGCCGCGGCACGGCTCTCCTTCGCGCGCGCGAGCGTGACGAGGCCGGCCACGGAGAGCGGGAGGAGCGGGAAGTACCAGAGGAGCCCCTTGTTCGGCCCCACGAGGAGCCGCCAGAGGCCGTCCGGGACGGAGTGGG
>DAOMFB010000151.1:0-6950 GCA_035429585.1 Thermoanaerobaculia bacterium | reverse complement strand
CGGACGCCGCCCGTTCCGGCCCGGCCCTTCTCGCCCCCCCCCCTCGGCGTCCTAGCCCGGGGGCCCGTGCTATTTTTCCGGCCCGGCGGGGGGGACTCACCCGGCCCGGGAGCGGGAAGATGACGACGGGCGGCTCATGAGAAAGGCGGCGTTCTACCGGGCGATCCGGGGGGCGGCGAGCGCCGCCTGGACCGGCTTCCAGTGGGTGAACCGGCGACTGCCGGCCCGCGCCTTCCAGCCGGCCTGGTCCCCGGAGCCGCTCCCGAAGAGCCGGGAGCGGACGAAGCCTCCCCTCGGCTTCCCCCGGCGGACCGACTCCCTCTGCCCGGCCTGCACGAAGGAGGTGCGGGACGCCATCCTGGGCGGCGCCCGCGAGCTGAAGGAGCTGATCCACGGCCGTCCGGGCGAGATCCCGGCCGACATCGTCCGGCGCGGCGACGAGATCTGGATGGTCAAGAGCTGCCCGAAGCACGGCACGATCGAGGACGTCCTCTCGACGGACGCGGCGTTCTTCGCGCGCCTCGAGGAGAACTTCTTCGGGCGGGACGTCCGGATGGGCCGGGACGCCCTCCACGAGCACGGCTCGGCCTCGGTCCGGTTCGGGCGCGGCGCGGTCCTGACGGTGGACCTGACGAACCGCTGCAACATGATGTGCAACCCCTGCTTCATGGACGCGAACCAGGTCGGGTACGTCCACGAGCTCTCCTGGGAGGAGATCCGGGAGATTCTCGACAACGCGGCGTCCGTGAAGCCGCGCCGGCAGATGTCCGTCCAGTTCTCCGGCGGCGAGCCGACCCTCTCGCCGCACTTCCTCGCGGCCATCCGGTACGCCCGCGAGCTGGGGTACTTCTCCGTCCAGTGCGCGACGAACGGCGTCCGGTTCGCGCAGGAGCCCGGGTTCGCGGCGGCGGCGGCCGAAGCGGGGCTGCGGCTCGCGTACCTGCAGTTCGACGGCGTCGGAAACGCGCCGAACGGCCACCGCGGCGTCTCGAACCTCTTCGACGTGAAGCTCGCCGCCCTCGAGGCGCTGAAGGCGGCCGGGATCGACGCCACCCTCGTCATCACGATCGTGAACGGCGTGAACGACGGGCAGGTCGGCGAGATCGTCCGCTTCGCCGTGAAGAACGTCGACAAGATCAACGCCCTCTCCTTCCAGCCCGTCTCCTTCACCGGGCGCGACGAGGACGTCGACGACGAGACACGGCGGCGGCAGCGCTACACCCTCTCGCACCTCGCCCACGACGTGAAGCGACAGGCCGGGATCGGGGAGCCGCTGAGGGACTGGTACCCGCTCTCGGCCTCCGGGCCCTTCAGCGACCTCAAGGACCTCCTCGGCGGGCTCGAGGCGGAGTGGGGCTCGCTGAAGTGCGGCTGCCACCCGAACTGCGGCATCGCGACGATGCTCCTCGTCCGGCCCGAGACGGGCCAGGCCGTCCCCGTCACGCAGGTCCTCGACGTGGACCGGCTCCTGCGCGACCTGACGGCCGTCACCGACGCCGCGCGGGGACGGGCCCTGACGATCCTCCAGGCCACCCTCGCCGTGGCGCGGAACATCCGCCCCGACGGCGTGCCGGAGAACCTCGGGCTGCTCGAGACGCTCCGCGTCCTCGACGGGCACACGGGGAGGTCGATGGGGCTCTCGAAGACGGGCCGGCATCCGTGGCGGGTCCTGCTCGTGGCGGGGATGTGGTTCCAGGACCTCTTCAACTACGACTTCCGCCGCACGGAGATGTGCATCATCCCGTACGGCACGCCGCTCGGCGAGATCTCGTTCTGCGCCTACAACACGGGAGCGGGGTGGCGGAAGATCGTCGAGGAGATGCACCAGACGGCGACGCTGGCCGAGTGGTACCGGACGAAGGGGCGGCACCCGGTCTACGCCGGCGGCGCCCGGATCCCGCTCCCGGCCTACGCCCCCCCGGCGCCTCCGGTCGAGCTCCCCGTCGCCGCCCGCAGGGCGACCCCGGCCCCGCTGACGCTTCTCCCTACGCTGACCCCGGCAACCGGGAAATAAGCGCCTCGATCGCGTCGGCGACGTCGTCGGGCCGCTCCAGGGGCGCCATGTGCCCGGCGCCCGGCACGGTGAAGAGCCGGACGAACGGGGCGCTCGTCGCTGCCGCGGCCATCGCCTCGGCGTCCGATGCCGGCGTGATCGCGTCGTCCTCCCCGCAGACGACGAGGACGGGGCGGTCGAAGCTCCCGAGCACGTCGAACGCGTCGCTCCGGAGGGCGAGTCCCGCGAGGTCGGCCATGGCGGTCGCCGGCGGGGTCGCGAGGATCATGTCGCGGACGAGCGCCTCGGCCGCCGTTCCCTTCGACGCGGGCGAGAGGAGCTTCGGCGCCATCGCCTCGAACGCCGCGCCGATGCCGCTCCGCCGGATCGCCTCGATGGCGTCCTTCCGCTTGGCCCGCCCCGCCGCGTCGTCCCCCGTCGCCCGCGTGTCGCAGAGGACGAGCCCCCGCAGCCGGCCCCGAAGCCGCGCGCCGTGGCGGCGGAGGAACTCGAAGGCGACGTAGCCCCCCATCGAGAGGCCGCAGAGGAGGAAGGGTCCGTCGCCGGGGACGAGCGACGGGAGGTCCGCCGCGAGGTCGTCCGCGAAGAGGGACATCGCGTGGACGTCCGCGGGGGGGCGTTTCGACGCGCCGCGCCCGCGGAGGTCGGAGGCGGCGACGCGAAGCGCGCCGCCGCGCTCCAGCCGCCCGGCGAGCGGCCCCCACATCCGGCGGTCGAGAGGGTACCCGTGGACGCAGAGGAGCGTGAGACCGCTCATGGCCGGTACGTCACGGAATTCCGAAGGCCTTCCCACACGGTGACCTCCTCCAGCCGGACGCCGTCGGCGAGGAGCGCCGCCGTCCGGATCTCGTCCGCCACCCAGAGGGCCACGTTCTCGGCGCTCGGGTTCTTCCGGTCGAAGGGCGGGACGGCGTTCAGGTCGCGGTTGTGGAGGCGCGCCGCGAGGGACTTCACGAAGGCTTCCGTCGGGACGAAGTCGACGGAGAGGTCGTGCGCGCCGAGCCGTTCGACGCCGAGGGCCACCTCGATCTTCCAGGAGTGCCCGTGCGCCGGCTCCGGCCCGCCGACGTAGTCGACGAGGTGGTGCGCCGCCTCGAACGTGGCGTGACAGCGGACCGTCCAGCCCATGCGCCGAGTCTACGCGGTGAGGAGGGTCTCCTCGCGGACGACCCGGATGGCGTGCTGGTCCTCGGGGGCGAGGCCGAAGGTCGACTCGAGGAAGCGCTTCGGCGTCGTCGCCCCCTCGCCCGCGATCCGGAGCCGCTCGACCCGCGTCTCGCCGTCGGGGAGGACGAAGCGGTAGACGGCCTCGGTCGCGGCCTTGCCGAGGGAGGGCGCTCCCTTGGGCAGCTCGGTCCAGCCCGTGATCCGGACGCCGCCGGGAAGCCGGGCGTTCACGGCGGCGCGGTGCGCCTCCGTGAGGGCGTCGAGCGTGTCCACGTCGAACAGCTCGTGCCTCGACTCCTGCCCGAGGGGGAGCGCCGGCCCCATCGAGAGCCGCAGGTGGGGGTTGTATCCCTCCGTGTAGCGGATCGGCGCGCGCGCGGCGCGGAACGCGCGCTCGAGGAGGTCCATGACGTTCCGGTGCGAGAGGTACCGCGCGTCGTCCAGCTTCTCGAACGAGACGCGATACGTCCGGGCCGTGGCGGGCACCGGGGCCGCACTCCCGTCCCCCACCGTCCGCCGGGCCGCGAGCGGCGGCAGATCCGGAAGGTCACGCCGCCGGTAGGCCGCGGCCGCCGGCGCCGGCCTCGGCGGAGCGGGCGCGAGAGACGGGAGGGCCTTCTCCCCGCCGAAGGAGAAGTCCCCGGGGAGGGGAGCGGCCAGCACGGTGTCCTCGCCGTTGCCCGGGACGCCGCAGGCGGTGCAGCGCCCCCACTTGCAGTCCTCCGTCTCGCCCTCCCGGAGCGCCTTCTTCCACTCGACGACGAGGAACGGCTTCCGGATGAAGGCGTCGACGACGTCCCACGGGAGGGTCTCCTTGAGGTCCTTCGGGCGGAGGTGGCGCTCCTTCGGGATCCCGGCCGCCTCGAGCGCCGCGTTCCAGCGCTCCCACGAGAAGTGCTCCGACCAGCCGTCGAACCGCCCGCCCCGCCGGAAGACCTCGAGGAGAGCCCGCGACATCCGGCGGTCGCCGAGCGAGAGGAGCGCCTCGATCTCGGCCTCCTTCGGCGCGTGCCACTTCAGCTTCGCGCCCTTGACCGTCCGGAACTTCTCCTTCAGGAGGGCGAGCTTCCGCTCGAGATTCGCGACGCCGTCGAACGGCGACCACTGGAACGGCGTGAAGCTCTTGGGGACGAAGGAGCCGACGGAGACGTGGACCGTCGGCCGGACGCCGTGCTTCTTCCCCTCGGCGAGGATGTCGCGGACGAGCGTCACGAGCTCGTCGAGGTCCGCGTCCGTCTCGGTCGGGAGGCCGATCATCGTGTAGACCTTGATCAGGTCCCAGCCGCGCGAGAAGGCGGCCGCCGCCGCCCGCACCATGTCGGCGTTCGTGAAGGTCTTGTTGATGACGCGGCGGAGGCGGTCGGAGCCGGTCTCCGGAGCGAACGTGAAGCCCGACCTTCGGACCTCCGAGACCGCGTCGGCCAGCGCCACCGAGAACGCCTCGGCCCGGAGGGAGGGAAGCGAGATGGAGACCTTCGTCTTCGCCAGCTCGGGCGCGAGGCAGGCGACGAGCGGCTCGATCTGGGAGTAGTCCGCCGAGGAGAGCGAGAGGAGCCCCACCTCGCTCCAGCCGGCCTCGTCGATGAAGGCCGTCGTCGCCCGGGCCACGTCGGCCGGGTCGAGCTCCCGGACCGGGCGGTACCAGTAGCCGGCCTGGCAGAAGCGGCACCCCTGCGTGCAGCCGCGCATGATCTCGAGACCGAGCCGGTCCTGCACGATCTCCACGGAGGGGACCATCGGCTTCTCCGCGTAGACCCCGGCGGACAGCCGCTCGACCCAGACCCGGAGGGCGCGCTCCGGGACGCCGGGCGCGTTCGGGGCGTACGACGCGACCCGGTCGCCGTCGTACACGACGTCGTAGAAGGACGGGACGTAGACCCCCGGGATCGCCGCGAGGCGGAGGAGGCGCTCCCGCCGCCGGAGGCCCTTCGTCCGCTCCACCTCCTCGAGGAGGCGTGGAAAGGCCTCCTCGCCGTCGCCGATCAGGAAGAGGTCGAAGAAGTCCGCCACGGGCTCCGGGTTCGCCACGCACGGACCGCCGCCGACGACGAGCGGGTCGCCGTCGCCCCGGTCCGCCGAGAGGAGGGGGATCCCCGCGAGGTCGAGGAGGTTGGGGACGTTCGTGTAGTTCAGCTCGCTCTGGAGGGAGAAGCCGAGGACGTCGAAGTCGCGGGCGGGCGCGAACGACTCGACCGAGAAGAGGGGGATCCGCTCGCGCCGCATCACGGCCTCGAAGTCGACCCACGGCGCGTAGGCCCGCTCGCAGGCCCAGCCCGCCCGCCGGTTCACGATCTCGTAGAGGATCTTGGTCCCCGTGTGGCTCATCCCGATCTCGTACGTGTCGGGGAAGGCGAGGCAGACGGTGACGGCGGCGGCGGAGAGCTCCTTCCGCGTCACGTTCCGCTCGAGGCCGAGGTACCGCCCCGGCCGCTCCACGGAGAGGAGGAACGGCTCGAACCGGGGGCGGAGGGAGGCGAAGCGCGTGTCGGACACCGGGACCGCCAAGTTTAGTCGAGACCTCGTCTCAATGTTTGGCGCCCCCCGGGCGGGCGATTGACTCCGCGAGGGCGGCGGTCCTAGAGTGCCGGTGGCCATGGCGATCGACGAAAGGGTCCGCGCGCACCTGCGGGATCTGGGGACGGCGCTCAACGAGGCGGTGTCCGCCTCGCCGAGGGTCCACGAGATCCTGGCGAAGGTGAAGGCCGAGGGGTACGACGCCTACCTCGTGCTCGACGCGACCGTCGCACTGGACCGGCGGGGCCGGCGCTCCTCGGCGGCGCTGCCGTCGATCCGGCGCGGCGCGCCCCCGGGGGCCCGCGGTGAGGGCGACTCGGCGACGTTCAAGATCGACCTCAGGGACCTGAACCTCCTCCGCTCGCTCGGCATCGACCCGACGCGCCCCGTCCGTGCGAAGCGCCGTCCGTCGGCCACGGTCACGATCCGCTCCACGGTCGCCCGGAAGGGCTAGGCCCGGCGCCGGAGGAGCGCCCGGATAATCCCCTCGTGCACGACCTGCTCGGCCTGCCGCTCGCCGACCTGGCGCGCACGATCCGCGAGGTCGCGCCCGAGCCGTACCGCGCCGCGCAGATCCAGCGGTGGATCTGGGAGCGGCGGGCCCGTTCGTTCGGGGAGATGACCGACCTCCCGAAGGAGCTGCGCGCGGCCCTCGCGGAACGGTTCGCGATCGGCCTGCCCCGGGTCGTCGCCCGGACCCCCGCCGCGGACGGAGCGGAGAAGTTCCTCCTCGAGCTCTCGGACGGCGTCCGCGTCGAGGCCGTCTCCATGATCGACTCGAAGAGGCGGCCGGCCGCCGAGGCGTCCGAGAGCGCGCCGGGAACCCGCGTGACGGTCTGCCTCTCCTCCCAGGCCGGGTGTGCCGTCGACTGCGCCTTCTGCGTCACCGGGCGGATCGGCGCCGGACGGAACCTGACGGCCGGCGAGATCGTCGGGCAGTACCTCGTCCTCGCCCGGGAGAAGGGGTTCGGGCCGCGGGAGGCGAACGTCGTCTTCATGGGAATGGGGGAGCCCCTCCTGAACGTCGCGAACGTCTCGGTCGCGCTCGACCTGCTCGAGCGCGAGGTCTCGCCCCGCCGGACGACCCTCTCCACGGCGGGCATCGTCCCCGGGATCGAGGCGCTCGCCCTCCGCGCCCGCCGGCCGAATCTCGCCGTCTCCCTCTGCGCGGCCGACGACGCGACCCGGAGCCGGCTGATGCCGGTGAACCGGACGCACCCGCTGGCGGAGCTCTTCGCGGCCCTCGGGCAGTGGC
>DAOMFB010000150.1:0-7014 GCA_035429585.1 Thermoanaerobaculia bacterium | reverse complement strand
CCGCGGCCCTCGAGGAGAGCGACGGGAAGGGGAAGGTCCTCGTGGTCCACGACGCGCGGATCGCCCTTGCCGGGGCGCTCGAGGGGCCGGTGGACGGCCCCGGCCTCGTCCTGATCGCCGGCACCGGAGCCATCGTCTTCGGCCGGGGCGCCGACGGAACCGAGGGGCGGACGGGCGGGTGGGGCCCCGTCCTCGGCGACGAGGGCTCGGGCTACTTCATCGCGCGGCAGGGGCTCGCGGCCGTCGTCCGCGACCTCGACGGGCGCGGCCCGAAGACCCGGATCCGCGATTTCCTCTTCGCGTCGGAAGGGATGAAGAGCTCCGACGAGCTCCTCCAGCGGATCTACCGGACGGACGGCGGGCCCGCGGACGTGGCGGCGTACTTCCCGATCGTCCTCAAGGCCGCGCAGGCCGGGGACGCCGAGGCCCTTCGCATCCTCGGCGACGCCGTCGAGGAGCTGGCCCTCGCCGTCATCACGCTCGTGAGGAAGCTCCGGCTCGAGACGGAGACGTTCGGGATCGCCACGGTCGGCGGCGTCTTCAGCGCCGGCGAGCTGATCCTCGGGCCCCTGCGGGAGCACGTCCACACCGTCGCACCGAACGCGCGCCTCCACCCGCCGGCGTACCCGCCGGAGCTGGGGGCCGTGCGCCTGGCCCTTGCCCGGGCGGGAGCGCCCCGATGAGCGGAACCGCGGAGCTCCTCCGCCGGCTCTCGGACGCCGACCGCGACGTGCCGGAGCGCGTCGCCGCGACGCTCCCCGCCATCGCGCGGGCGGCCGACGCCATCGCCGGGCGGCTCGAGAACGGCGGGCGCTGGTTCTACACCGGGGCCGGGACGAGCGGCCGGCTCGGCGCGCTCGACGCGGCCGAGATCCCGCCGACCTTCGGGACCGATCCCTCGCTCGTCGTCGCCCTGATGGCGGGAGGCCCCCGGGCGCTCACCGAGGCGGTGGAGGGAGCCGAGGACGACGAGGCCGCGGGCGCGAGGGACCTCGACGCCGCCGGGCTGTCGGGCCGCGACGCCGTCGTCGGGATCGCCGCGAGCGGGGCGACGCCGTACGTCCGCGCGGCGGTGCAGCACGCCCGGAAAACGGGGGCGCTCACGGTGGCCGTCGTCTGCCGCCCCGGAACGCCGCTCCTCGCCGAAGCCGAGATCCCGATCCTCGTCGACGTCGGCCCCGAGGTCCTGAAGGAGTCGTCCCGGATGCGGGCCGGGACGGCGCAGAAGCTCGTCCTGAACATGCTCTCGACGGCCGTCATGGCGAAGCGGGGCCTCGTCTTCCGGGACGAGATGGTCGCCATGAAACCGACGAACGAGAAGCTCCGGCGGCGCGCCGTCCGCATCGTGACGGAGCTGACCGGGGTGGAGACGAAGGCCGCCGAGGAGCTTCTCGGAAAGAGCAACTGGCATCTCCCGACGGCCCTCGTCGCCGCGAAGTGGGGTCTCGACTGCGAGATCGCCCGCCTCGTCCTCTCGAAGAAGAAGGGGAACGTCGCCCTCGCGCTGAGCTCATCCCCCCGGCGAGGCGAGCCGTGACGGAGGCGCCGGGCCTCGTCGACCTGCACATCCACGGGGCGTTCGGAATCGACGTCCTGACGGCGACGTCCGACCAGATGGACCTCCTCGCGAGGGGGCTCGCCTCGCGCGGGGTGGCCGGCTTCGTCCCGACGCTCGTCCCCGTCCGGCTCGACGAGATGCGGGGCGCGGTCGCACGCCTCGCGGCCTGGATGGCGGGCCGCCGCGACGGGGACGGCCGGGGGGCGGTGCCGCTCGGGATCCACTTCGAGGGGCCGTTCGTGAACCCCGCCCGGGCGGGGGCCCTCCACCGCGACGCCCTCCTCGACGGGAGCGACGGAAGAGGGGTCGCCGCCTTCTTCGACGCCGCCGGGAGCTTCCCGGGGCGCGGCGTCGTAACGCTCGCCCCGGAGATCCCGGGGGGCCTCGACCTGGTCCGCGAGTTCGTCCGGCGCGGCTTCGTCGTCGCCCTCGGCCACACCGAGGCCGACGCCCGGACGCTCGACCGGGCCGCCGAGGCCGGGGCCCGGCACATGACCCACTTCGGGAACGCCATGAAGCCGCTCCACCACCGCGACGTCGGCCCGGTCGGCTGGGGCCTCTCGAGCGAGGCCGTCAGCGTGGACGTCATCGCCGACCTCCACCACCTCTCCGCCGACATGCTCCGGCTGGTCTGGAAGGCGAAGGGGCCCGAGCGGGTCGTCCTGATCAGCGACGCCGTCCCGGCGGCCGGCCTCCCCGACGGCCCCCACCGCGTCTGGGGCGAGACGCTGACCCTCCGGGACGGGGCCGTCCGGAACGCCACGGGGAACCTCGCCGGGAGCGCGGCCCTCCTCGACGACTGCGTCGCGCGGCTCGCCTCCTGCGGCATCCCCCCCGAGGCCGCCCGCCGGAGCGCCGCGACCGTCCCGCGACGGCTCCTCGGCCTCTAGATTTCGCAGCCTCCTTCTGACATCCTTACGGCCGACAGCCGCATGGAACTTTCTACTCGCGAGGATGGTCGGGTCACGATTGTCTCGGTGTCCGGCGATCTCGTCATCGGGGACTCCGAGTCCGCGTTCAAGAAGGAGATCCTCCGCCTGCTCGAGGCGGGAAAGGTGGACCTCCTGATCGACTGCACGGCACTCCGGGTCGTCGACTCGACGGGCCTCGGCGCCATCGTGAGGGCCATGACCACCTCGCAGAGCGAAGGGGGCCAGACCAAGCTCCTGAACGTGGGGCCGCAGCTGAAGAGGCTCCTCGAGCTGACCCGCCTCGATTCGGTCTTCGAGACCTTCGACGACCCCGGAAAGGCCGTCTCGAGCTTCTAGCCCCTTCCGGGACCCGGAGGCCCG
This sequence comes from Thermoanaerobaculia bacterium, assembly GCA_035429585.1. Classification (GTDB taxonomy): domain Bacteria; phylum Acidobacteriota; class Thermoanaerobaculia; order UBA5066; family UBA5066; genus DAOMFB01. The sequence goes on along the minus strand of DAOMFB010000150.1, from coordinate 4,164 downwards.
CACGCGATGGCCGACGAACCGAGACCCTCCGAGACGATCGCCCTCGCCGACCTGGCGCGGTGCGAGACGCTCGCCCAGCGGGCCGCCTGGGCCGCCCGCTTCTCGGCCCGGGCCTCCGGAGCGGACGCGGCGCTCCTCTACCTCGCGGACCCCGTGCAACCGGGCTTCATCTGCGCGGGCGCCTGGGGGGAGGAGACGGCCCGCCGGCTCCGCGGAACCGTCGGACGGGACGCGGGCCTCGCACGCGAGCTCGTGAGCGACCGCGTGCCGCGCCTCCTCCGGGGCGCCGACGCCGCCGCCGAGGATCCGCTCCTGGAAGGGCTCCCGGAGGACGCCGCGGCCTACCTCGTCGCCCCGCTCCTCGAAGGGAAGACGGTCTTCGGCCTTCTCGCCCTCGCCTTCCGCCAGCCGCCGTCGAACACGGCCCTCGCCGGGCTGGAGTCGTTCCTTCCCGCGGCGGCCGCGGCGCTCGACTCCGGGCTCAAGGCCGACCGGAAGACCGCCGGCCACCTCCACGCCATCGAGCGGCTGACGAGCCTCTTCGACCTCTCGAAGGCCTTCGGCTCGACGATCGACCTCTCGGAGCTCTCCGCGATCATCGCCCGCAAGGCGGCCGACTTCACGCGGGCCGAGGTCGCCTCCTTCTGGACCCTCGACGCCGCGGCGGGAGAGGTCTCCCTCGCCGCGACGGCCGTCAACGAGAACTACGACGTCGAGAACGCGCCCGAGCACGTCGGCGGCGCCGTCGTCGGCGACGCCGTGGCCGGAGGGACGACCCTCCTCCGCAACGACCTTCCCGAGGACGATCCGATCCGGACGGCGGACGAGTCGTACCCGGTCAGCTCGTTCGTCGCGGCGCCTCTCGTCGAGGACGACACGCCCGTGGGGGCCATCGTCGCGGTGAACAAGCGGGGCCGCCACCCGCAGTTCACCTCGGCCGACGAGGAGCTGCTCGGCGACCTCGCCAAGCAGGCGGTCGCCGCCCTCCGGAACGCGCGTCAGTACGAGGCCGAGAAGAAGGTCGCCGAGCTGGACGCCCTCCTCACCGTGAGCCGCGAGATCACCGCCACCCTCGACCTCGACAAGGTGATGCGCTCGATCGTCAACGCCAGCGCGGCGCTCGTCACCTACGACCGCGCGGCGATCGCCATCCTGAACCGCGGACAGCTCCGGCTCGGCGCCGTTTCCGGGACCGTGGAGGTGGACCGGAAGGACCCGGCCATCAAGCGGACGGAGGAGCTCCTCGAGTGGGTCTTCCTGGGCGGAGCGAACGTCGCCGTGACCCGGCAGGAAGACGGCACCGTCGAGACCGACCGTCCCGAGACCGAGGAGAAGTTCCGCGCCTTCTTCGAGGCGAGCGGGCGGAACGCCTTCTACGGCGTGATTCTCGAGGACGAGGAGGGGAAGCTCGGCGTCCTCGGCTTCGAGTGCAACGAGCCGATCGCCTTCGACGCGGGGACCCGCGACCTGCTGCAGATCCTGGTGAACCAGGCCACGGTGGCCGTCCGGAACGCGCAGCTCTACCAGAAGGTGCCGCTTCCCGGCTTCCTCCGGCCGATCGCCGAGCAGACGAAGAAGCTCTCCGAGGTCCCGGTGGACCGCCGGCGGCGCTGGCTCTACGTCGGCGCGGCGGTCCTTCTGCTCCTCGTCGTCGTCCCGTGGAACATCCGCGTCGAGGGGACGGCGCGCGCCGTCCCCGGCCGGAAGATCCCCGTCACCGCCTCCGTCGAAGGGATCGTGGCGAGCATCGAGCACCGCGAGGGAGACGCCGTGAAAGCCGGCGAGGTGGTGGCCGTCCTCAAGGACGACGTTTACCGCGCCGCCCTCGCGGAGGCCCGCGCGGCCGAGCAGATCGCCGAGGGCGACGTGGCGCGCCACCGGTCCGAGGGGAACGCCGGGCCGATGGCCCAGGCGGCCGCCCGGCGCGACGAGATGCGCGCCCGGGCCGCGTGGGCCGAGGAGCGTCTCGCCGGCACGCAGCTCCGCGCCCCGGCGGCCGGGACCGTCGTGACGCCGCGGCTGGACGAGCGCGTCGGGCAGCTGCTGTCCGCCCGCACCGAGCTGGCCGTGCTGGTCGAGACGAGCAGCCTCCTCGTCGAGCTGGCCGTCGAGGAGGACGACGCGACGCGCCTCACCGTCGGACAGCCCGTCTCCCTGAAGATGAACTCGTACCCGACCCGGACGTTCCGGGGAACCGTCTCGCGGGTCGGGGCGGCCATTCACGCCGAGGCCGGCGAGCGGTTCGTCATCGCCGAGACCCGGATCGAGAACCCGGAGGGGCTCCTTCGGCCCGGCATGCTCGGGAAGGGGAAGATCTCGACCGGCCGCCGCCCGATCCTCTGGGCCCTGGTCCGCCGCCCGGCGCGCTGGGCCGTGCTCAAGATCTGGCCGATGCTGCCGTGAGCTCGGCCGTCGCCTCCGGTTCCCTCGTCTCCGCGGCGAAGCCCGGGAAGGGAGTCGAGGCGCTCGCCGCCCGGCGCGGCGGCCGCATCGAGCGATCGGGGCTGAAGAAGAGCCTCATCGTCCGGCGCCAGGTCCAGATGGGCGAGGTGTCGTATTTCATCAAGGATCCCGAGACGAACTCCTATTTCATGTTCGACGAGGGGTCCTGGAGCCTCATCGAGCTCTTCGACGGGACGCGGACCACCGGGGAGATCCTCGAGGAATACCGGCGCATGACCTCGGACCCGACGATCGGACTCCAGCTGATCCTCGACTACGAGGAAATGCTCCGGGGGATGGACGTCCTCGAGAAGTCGGTCGCCGAGAAGAACCTCCAGCTCCTCTCGAAGTTCCGGTCGCTCCGCCAGCACTCCGCCGAGCAGAAGTCCGAGGGTTTCAACATCCTCTTCATGCTCTTCAAGATCTTCGACCCGGACCGCGCCCTGACGCGGATCCTCCCGTACGTCCGGTGGATCTGGCGGCCCCCGGCGGTCGCCTTCTTCTGTGTCTGCTTCGCCCTGACGCTCAGCGTCTTCGTGAATCGCTTCGACACGATCTGGCCCGAGACGCTCGAGCTCTACGCCTTCTTCCACAAGCCGTTCTGGGACTTCGTCCAGTTCTGGGTCATCCTGACCTCGATCGGCTGCATCCACGAATTCGCGCACGGCCTGACGACCAAGATGTACGGGGGCGACGTCCACGACATGGGGATCGCCCTCCTCTACTTCATGCCGGCCTTCTACTGCGACACGACCGACTCGGTTCTCTTCCCGAGCAAGTGGCAGCGGTTCTGGGTGACCATCGCCGGGATCTACGTCGAGGGGATCATCTGCGTCTTCGCCACGGCCCTCTGGGCCGTGACCTATCCCGACACCTTCGCCCACGAGGTGGCCTACAAGGCCATGCTCTTCACCGGGGTCTCGACGGTCTTCTTCAACATCAACCCGCTCATCAAGATCGACGGCTACCACGCGCTCTGCAGCGTGCTGGAGATCTCCGAGCTGCGGGAGGAGGCGTTCCGGTACATCGGGGCCCTGTTCCAGCGGCACGTCCTCCGCCTGAACGTCGAGGTCCCGGTCCTGTCGCGGCGGAAGAAGCGGATCTTCCTGATCTACGGCCCGCTCGCCCTCGTCTACATCGGCTTCATCATGGTGTTCATCACCCACCTCCTGAACGGCTTCTATTCGAAGGTCGCGCCGGACCTCGGGATCGTCTTCCTGCTCATCACGCTCTACTACTTCTTCCGGGCCCGGGTGAGGCTCGTCGTCCGGATCTCCCGTCTCCTCTACCTCGACAAGAAGGAGTTCCTCATGTCGACGCGAGCCCGCGCGCCCCTCGTCGCCCTCGCCGCCGTGCTCGTCGTCGTCCTCGGCGTCCCGTGGTACGCGCGCACGATCCGGATGGAGGCCGTCCTCGAGCCCGTCGCCACGGCCCACCTCGACGCTCCCGAGGACGGCGTCGTTCGCGAGGTCCTCGCGCACGAAGGGGACCTGCTCCGGCACGGGCAGCCGGTCCTCCGGATGGAGAGCTATCGCGTGGAGACGGCGCAGCGGGCGAGCGCGGCGCGGCTCGCGGGGGCCGCCGGCGAGGCGGGAAAGAGCCGGAGCGCGGGCGCCGCCGGCGCAGCCTGGGCCGCCGAACGGCAGGAGGCGGCCGCCGCCGCGAACGTCGCGGGCGACGCGGCGCGCCTCTCGTCGCGCGAGGTCCGGAGCCGCTTCGACT
>DAOMFB010000149.1:0-7023 GCA_035429585.1 Thermoanaerobaculia bacterium | reverse complement strand
CCTTCGTCGACCCCGGACCCCCCACGGCGTTCGCCCGCGTCGGAACCGACTTCAAGGACGTGCATCCGGCCGAGCTCGGCCGGATCGCCGCGGTCGAGGCGATGGCGCGCGCCGGGATCGAGCCGGCGGACGTCGACCAGACGATCTTCGGCAACATCGCGACGCCGGTCGACGCGGCCAACATCGCCCGCGTCGTCTCGCTCCGGGCGGGCATCCCGAAGGAGCGGCCGGCCCACTCCGTCTCCCGGAACTGCGCGTCGGGCATCGAGTCGGTCGTCGAGGCGGCCCGGCTCATCCAGACGGGGGAGGCGGAGGTCGTCCTGGCAGGGGGGACGGAGAACATGACCCAGATCCCGTTCCTCTACCGGGAGGGGGTGAAGGAGGCCTTCGCGAAGGCCGGCATGGCCAAGAGCGCGAAGGCCCGCGTCGGCGCCTTCGCGGGCATGCCGTGGGGGCAGCTCTTCAGTCCCGTCATCGGGCTGAAGGAGGGGCTGACCGACCCCTTCTGCGGCCTGAACATGGGGCAGACCGCGGAGATCCTCGCGAAGGAAGGCGGCATCACGCGCGAGATGCAGGACGCCTTCGCCCTGAAGTCCCACCTCCGGGCCGCGGCGGCGCGGGCAAAGCTGGCCGAGGAGATCGCGCCGGTTCCCGTCCCGCCGGACTACGCACGGGTCGCGACGCTGGACAACGGCGTCCGCGAGAACCAGACGATGGAGGCCCTCGCGAAGCTGAAGCCCTTCTTCGACCGGAAGTTCGGCTCCATCACGCCGGGCAACTCGTCGCAGATCACCGACGGCGCGGCGGCCGTCGTCGTCGCCTCCGAGAGCTTCGTGGCGAAACGGGGCCTCAAGCCGCTCGCCCGGGTCGCCTCGTGGGGCTTCGCCGGCCTCGAGCCCGAGCGGATGGGGCTCGGGCCGTCGCGCTCGACCCCCCCGGCCCTGAAGAGGGCGGGGATCTCGCTGAAGGAGATCGGTCTCGTGGAGATGAACGAGGCCTTCGCCGCCCAGGTCCTCGCGAACCTCAAGGCCTTCGAGGCGGACCCGGCCCTCGGCCCGCTGGACGAGAGCCTCCTGAACGTCAACGGCGGCGCGATCGCCCTCGGTCACCCGGTGGGCTCCTCGGGGACGCGCCTCATCCTGACGCTCCTCCTGGAGATGCGGCGGCGCCGGGTCGCCCGCGGCCTCGCGACCCTCTGCATCGGCGGCGGGCAGGGAGCGTCGATCGTGCTGGAGGCTGCGTGATGTCCACCGTCCTCGAAGAAACGCTCGCGGCCGCCCCCCACGCGGCCGGCCCCTCCTTCCGGCTCGCCGTCGAGCCCGACGGGCTCGGCATCGTCTTCTTCGACACGCCCGGGGAGAGGGTGAACAAGTACTCGGCCGGCGTCATCCGCGAGTTCGACGCCTTTCTCGACGACCTCGCGAAGCGGACCGACCTGAAGGCCCTCCTTCTCGTGTCGTCGAAGCCAGACATCTTCATCGCGGGCGCCGACGTGAACGAGATCGCGACCGCCGACGCGGGGCTCGTCGCCGACGGCGTCCGCTTCGGCCAGAGGGTCTTCGGCAAGCTGGCGAACCTGCCGTACCCGACCGTCGCCGCCGTCGACGGGGCCTGCCTCGGCGGCGGCTGCGAGACGACGCTCGCCATGGACTGGCGGCTGGCGTCCGACTCGAAGAAGGCGCAGATCGGCCTCCCCGAGATCCGGCTGGGGATCCTCCCGGCCTGGGGCGGCTGCACGCGCCTCCCGCGGCTCATCGGCCTCGCGGGGGCGCTCGACATCATCCTGGCCGGGAAGACCGTCGACGGGAAGCGCGCCAGGCGCATGGGTCTCGTGGACGAGGTCGTCCCGCAGCCGATCCTCTTCGAGGAGGCGAAGAAGTTCGCCCGGTCGAAGTTCGGCACGGCCAAGCGCTCGAACGCCGGCCCGGGCGGAGGGCCGCTCCGCGCCCGGAAGGCGTCGGCCCAGGAGAAGCTCCTCGAAGGGGTCGCGAAGGGCATCGTCTTCTCGAAGGCGAAGGCCGCGGTCCTGAAGGAGACGAAGGGTCACTACCCGGCGCCGCTCGAGGCGCTGGAAGCCATCCGGAAGGGGTTCCGCGCCCCGTTCGCCCGGGCGCTCGAGTTCGAGGTCGAGGGGGTCTCGCGGCTCGTGGGGACCCCGACGATGCGGAACCTCGTGAACCTCTTCTTCCGGATGGAGGACGTCAAGAAAGAGACGGGCGTCGGACCGGACGTCAGGCCGCGGAAGATCTCCCGGGTCGGCGTCCTCGGCGCCGGCGTGATGGGCGGCGGGATCGCCCAGCTGGCCGCGGACAAGGGCTATCCGGCGCGGATGAAGGACATCCGGCACGAGCCGCTCGCGGGAGGCTTCGCGCAGGCCGCGAAGATCTGGAAGGAGCGGCTGCGGAAGCGCCGGATGACGCGCGCCGAGTTCGCCTCGAAGATGGCGCTCCTCTCCGGGACGCTCGACTACGCCGGCTTCGAGACGTGCGACGTCACCATCGAGGCGGTCCTCGAGAAGCTGGCCGTCAAGCGGGCCGTCCTCGCGGAATGGGAGGCCGTGGTCCCGGAGCGCGCGATCTTCGCGTCGAACACGTCGACGCTCCCGATCACCGAGATCGCGGCCGGGGCCAGGCACCCGGAGCGCGTCGTCGGGATGCACTTCTTCAACCCCGTCCAGAAGATGCCCCTCGTCGAGGTGATCTACGGCGAGAAGACGGATCCCGAGGTGACGGCGACGATCTTCGACCTCGCCAAGAAGATGGGGAAGACGCCCGTCGTGGTGAAGGACGCCCCGGGCTTCCTCGTGAACCGGATCCTCGGCCCGTACATCGGCGAGGCGGTCCGGCTGCTCCTCGAGGGGGTCCCGATCGAGGAGATCGACCAGGCGGCCCGCGACTTCGGGATGCCGGTCGGCCCGATGGAGCTCCTGGACGACGTCGGGATCGACGTCGCGACGAAGGCGGGCGAGACGCTCGCCGCCACGTGGCCGGACCGGATGCCGACGGACCCGGCCTTCGGGAAGCTCGTCACGCTCGGCCGTCTCGGCCGGAAGGTGAAGAAGGGCTTCTATCTCTACGAAGGGGACAAGCGGACGGGGCCCGACGTCTCGCTCTACGCGGACGCCGGCCTCGCGGCACCCGCACCGGGGAAGGTCCCGGCCGACGCGATCGTTCGCCGGCTCGTCCTGCCGATGGTGAACGAGGCCGCGTTCTGCCTCGCCGACGGGATCGTGGAGAGCCCGGCGAAGCTGGATCTCGCCATGATCTTCGGGACGGGGTTCCCGCCCTTCCGCGGCGGCCTCTGTGCGTACGCCGACGCGATCGGCGCCGCCGCGGTCGTCGACGGCCTCTCGAGGCTCGCCGCCGAGAAGGGCCCGCGCTTCACCCCCGCGCCGCATCTCGCCGACCTGGCCCGCACCGGCCGAAAGTTCTTCAGTGCCTGACACGCCGAAGGAGAGAGACATGGACACCGCCAAGCCTCCCGTCGCCGAGCCGCCTGCCGCGACCGCGGCCCCCTCGTTCCTGAAGTCGCTCTTCCTGGGCGAGATCCACGAGGAGATGGTCTTTCCGTTCCCCGAGGTCCCGGCGGACGTCAAGGAGACCGTCGCGGCCTTCAGCGAGGCGTACACGGACTTCGACGCCGCGAACATCGACTCGGAGAAGATCGACCACGACCACTTCTTCCCGCGGGAGGTCGTCAAGGCGATGGGCGAGCTGGGCGTCCTCGGCATGACGATCCCCGAGGAGTACGGCGGGAGCGGGTTCTCCTCGGCCGCCTACTGCCGGATGATGGAGGTGATCGGGCCCCTCGACGCCTCGGCCTCGATCGTCATCGGCGCCCACCAGTCGATCGGCATCAAGCCGCTCCTCCTCTTCGGCACCGAGGAGCAGAAGAAGAAGTGGCTGCCCCGCCTCCCGACCCGCCAGCTCGTCGGTGCCTTCTGTCTTCACGAGCCCGAGGCGGGGTCCGACGCCGGCTCGCTGAAGACGACGGCCGTCTACGACCCGGCGACGGACGAGTACGTCCTGAACGGGACGAAGCAGTGGATCTCGAACGGCGGCTTCGCCAGCTTCTTCACCGTCTTCGCGCGGATCCCGGGGAGCGCGGAAGGGAAGGACCCGCAGAAGGAGATCGTCTGCTTCGCGGTCGTCACGAGAGGGGACGGCACGCTCCCGGGCCTCATCCGCGGACCCGAGGAGAAGAAGCTCGGGCTCTGCGGCTCCTCGACCTGCCAGATCATCCTCGAGAACTGCCGGGTCCCGGCCTTCAACCTGATCGGCGGCAAGGGGCGCGGCTTCAAGGTCGCCCTGGAGACCCTGAACACGGGCCGCACCTCGCTCGGGGCCGGCGCCGTCGGCGGCTCGCGGATGATGATCAAGCTGGCGGCCGAGCACGCGACGCAGCGCCTCCAGTTCAAGACCCGCATCGCCGACTTCGAGATGATCCGCCACAAGATCGCCCGGATGACGGCGAAGACCTACGCCCTCGAGTCGATGAGCTACCTCACGGCGGGCCTCATCGACCGGAAGGGGCTCGACTATTCGCTCGAGGGGGCCTGCTGCAAGGTCTTCGGGACCGAGATCCTCTGGCAGAACATCAACGACGCCCTCCAGATCGCCGGCGGCAACGGGTTCATGAACGAGTACCCGTACGGGCGCGCCCTGCGCGACAGCCGGATCAACATGATCTTCGAGGGGACGAACGAGATCCTCCGGATGCTCATCGCGCTCACGGGCTTCAAGGAGCTCGGCGACCAGCTCAAGGAGGTCCAGCACGCCCTGAAGAGCCCGCTCCGCGAGCGCGGCGTCCTGACCGACTACGGGCGGAAGCGGATGAAGGGCGTCATCACGCGCGACCGGCTGACCCGGGTTCACCCGTCGCTCGCACCGGAGGCCGACCAGGTGGCCCGTTACGCCGGCGTCTTCGCGAACGCGGCCGAGACGATCCTCCGCAAGCACGGGAAGAAGGTCGTCGACCGCGAGTACCAGCACGAGCGGCTCGCCGACGTCGTCATCGACCTCTTCGCCCAGATCGCCGTCCTGTCGCGCGTCACGTCGTCCATCGCGAAGAAGGGCGAGGAGAAGGCGGCGGGGGAGGTCGAGATCGCCCGCTGGTTCTGCCACGAGGCGCTCCACCGGATGGTCGGAAACCTCAAGGCGCTCGAGCGGAACCGCGACGGCCAGATGACGCGGATCAGCGACCGGGTGTACGAGGCGGGAGGTTATCCCTACGATCTCTGGAGCTGAGAATCTCCGGGGGGTGCGACGTCCGGAAGAGCGAGCCGTCTCGCCAAGGTCGCACCCCCCGCGCCCCCCTCGCTCCGCTTTCATGAGGGCCGTCCCGATCCGCACGATCGCCGTCCCCACCCCGTTCCCGGTGGGGCCGGTGAACGTGCATCTCGTGGCCCGGGAGCCGGTCACGCTGATCGACTCGGGCCCGCTGACCGGGGAGGCCTGGGAGGTCCTCGCCGCCGGCCTCGCGACGGCGGGGCTGAAGGTGACCGACGTCGAGCGCGTGCTCCTGACGCACGGGCACCACGACCACTTCGGCCTCGCGCAGAAGGTGGCGGACCTCTCCGGCGCCCGGCTCTACGGCGGAAGGCTCGACCGCGAGCACTTCCGGATGAACCGGAACGCGAAGCTCCTCCTCGACAACCTCGCCCGGGCCGATTTCGGCCTCGGTCCGCGGCTCCTCATGATGCTTTCCGTGACCCACGTCGACCACTTCGCGGCGCCCCTCGCCGGGTGGGACGAGCTGGCCGGGGGCGAGACGCTTCCGGGCGACGGCTGGTCCGTCGTCGTCCGGTCGACCCCCGGCCATACGCCGGGAAGCCTCACCTTCGAGATCCCGGAGGCCGGCGTCCTCTTCACCGGAGACACCGTCCTTCGGGACATCACCCCGAACGCCATCGTGGACGAGGATCCCGAGCGCCCCGGCGAGGCCTTCCGGAGCGTGTCGCGCTACTTCGAGACGCTGGACTCGATCGCGTCGTCGAACGCGGACGCCGCCCTTCTGACGGGGCACGGCCGGGTCATCCCGGACTTCCCGTCGCACCACGAGACGGTGAAGCGGAAGTACGCCCGCCGGATCCACCAGATCGAGCGCCTGCTCGCGTCGGGGCCGAAGACCGTCCGGGAGCTCGTCGCGGCCGTCTTCCCGACGGTGAAGGCGGTCAACGTCTTCCTCGCCTACTCGGAGATCCTCGGATTCCTGATGTATCTCGAGGACGGGGGGCGGGTGGAGCGGCTGGCCGGCCCCCTGCGGGACCGGTACCGGGCGACGTCCGCCGCGGCGCACCGCTGACCCGTCCGGCGCTCCGGCGGCCGTGCTAGTGTCCCGGCCCGCACATCGTGGTCCTCAGGACGAACGGTCCCGGTCGGTGTCTCTGGAGGCGCCTCGGCCTCGGCGTCGTCGTGGCGTCGATCGCCGGCGCCGCGCCGGCGGCGCGCTCCGCGGAGATCTCGCTCACGGAGCTCTCGGCCCTCCGCGCCGAGGTTTCGGGTCACGACGTCGCCGGGCTCGCCCTGGAGCGGGACGCCTTCCGCTTCGAGTTCCAGTCGGGGGCCGTGTTCCCCCTCTCCCCGCTCCGGGGCCGCATCGTGGGAGCGCTCTTCGTCGGCTCCGGCCGGTTCCGGCTCACCCCCTCGAGCGAGGTCGAGCGGCGTCATCTCGCGCTGAGGACGGGCGACGCGAGCCTGAGCTCGCTGTCGGTCTCGTTCGAGGAGGCGGTCTTCCTCTTCACGGACGACTCCCTGGCCGAGCTGACCCCGGCGGGCGGCGCCGCCGTGAGGGGGGCGCCGGAGCGCCTGAATCGCGCCTGGGAGAGGTTCCGGAAGCTCGAGACGAAGGAACTCGGGACGACCGTCGACCTCCGGATCCTGGCCGACCTCCTCGAGCGAAGCCCGAAAGAGCGCGGCGTCTTCCTGGCGTGCTTCGCCGGCGCGAAGCTGCCGCCGGCGTTCGCGGTCTTCGCCCCGCGCGGCCTGCCGGCCTCCGGCTTCGCGCAGGACTTCGGAACGGAGA
>DAOMFB010000148.1:0-7035 GCA_035429585.1 Thermoanaerobaculia bacterium | reverse complement strand
CGGGCGCCACGGCGGACCGTCCCGCGGCGAGCGCCGCCCGCGTCGCCGCGAGGTCGCGCCCCAGCGGCGTGACCGCGGCCGCGCCGGTGACCACGACGGGCCTCACGCGGCACCGAAGGCCACGACGGTCGAGTTCCCGCCGAAGGCGAAGGAGCTGGAGAGGGCCGCGCGGACGCGGACCTCCCGCGCCACGTTCGGCACGACGTCGAGGTCGCACTCGGGGTCGGGGTGCTCGTACCGGATCGTGGGGGGGACGATCCCGCTCTCGATCGTCAGGACGGTGGCCACCGCCTCGATGGCCCCGGCCGAGCAGAGGCAGTGACCGAGCATCGACTTGACCGCCGAGACCGGGATCTCCCGTGCGCGGGGCCCGAGGGCCCGCTTCAGGGCCGCCGTCTCGGCCGGGTCGTTCTGCGGCGTCGCCGTGGCGTGCGCGTTCACGTGGTCGACGTCTTCCGGGTTCAGCCCCGCGTCGAGGAGGCAGGCGCGGATCGCGCGCGCCCCGGCGTCGCCCGTCGGATCGGGCTGCGTCATGTGGTGGGCGTCGCACGTGACCCCGTAGCCGAGGAACCGGGCGCGGATCCGCGCGCCCCGCCGTCGGGCGCGCTCCTCCTCCTCGAAGACGAGCAGCCCCGCCGCCTCGCCCACCGTCATTCCCTTCCGCTCGCGATCGAACGGGCGGCACGGCTCCGGGTCGGTCGCGCGGAGGGCGTTGAAGCCGCCGTGGGTCAGGCGGGCCAGCGTGTCGGCGCCGCCGGTGACGACGACGTCGCAGAGGCCGGTCCGGATGAGGTCGGCCGCGTAGCCGAGGGAGGTGGCCGACGAGGAGCAGGCGGTGGTGATGGTCGAGCGGGCGCCGAGGAGGCCCCACCGCGCCGCGATCCGGTCCGTCGTCTGGTCGGGCGGATGGTTCAGGACGCGGCTCGGCCGGGCGCCCCGCGGCCCGTCGGCCAGAAGGCTCCGGAAGTACGCCTCGCTGTCGAGGAGGCCGGAGACGCCGGCGCCGAGGACGACGCCGATCCGCTCGGGGTTCTCCCGCGCGAGGTCGAGGCCGGAGTCCGCGAGCGCCTCCGCGGCCGCGGCGAGGCCGATGACGTCGGTCCGCGAGAGGCGGCGCCGGACGGCGGGCGGGACGCCCGGGTCGGGGAGCGACCTCACCTCGGCCGCCAGGTTCGTCCGGAAGGCGGAGGCGTCGAAGAGCGTGATGGGGCCGATGCCGCTCCGGCCGGCCACGAGCCCCTCCCACGTCGTCCGGACGTCGTTTCCGAGCGAGGAGACGGCCCCGAGGCCGGTGACGACGACGCGGCGGGTCATGTCGGGAGAGGAAGTATGGCGGAAGCGGCCGGCGCCCGGCGCGGGGGCCGGCTCGGGGGAGGGAGCGGGGTTAGCCTTGACGCGAGATGCCGCCGACCGCGCCCCCGGAGCCGTCCCCGTCGATTCGCCACACCCTCCGGTCCCTTCGCCACCGGAACTACCGGCTCTTCTTCGGCGGACAGCTGATCTCCCTGATCGGAACCTGGATCCAGATGGTGGCCCAGTCCTGGCTCGTCTACCGTCTGACCGGATCGGAAACGCTTCTCGGCCTCGTCGGGTTCGCCGGCCAGATTCCGATCTTCCTCCTCGCGCCCCTGGGCGGGGTCCTCGCCGACCGGCTGGACCGGCGCCGCGTTCTGGTCGTCACGCAGTCCGCATCGCTCCTGGCCGCGCTCCTCCTGGCGCTCCTGACGCTGCTCGGGACGGTCACGGTCTGGCACGTCGTCTGTGTCGCCGCGGCCCTCGGCATCGTGAACGCCGTGGACATACCGACGCGCCAGGCGTTCGTCCCGACCCTCGTCCGGGAGGAGGACCTGGTCAACGCGATCGCCCTCAACTCGACGATGTTCAACGGGGCGCGGATCGTCGGGCCGGCCGTGGCCGGGGTCCTGCTGGCCGCCGTGGGGGAGGGATGGTGCTTCGCCGCGAACGCCGCCAGCTTCCTCGCCGTCATCGTCGGGCTCGTGTGGATGGACGTGCCGGCCCGCGCGCCGGAGCGGCAGACCCTCTCGACGGCGGCCCGGATCGCGGAGGGCTTCCGGTTCGCGTGGGAGAACGCTCCGATCCGCGCCCTCCTCCTCCTGCTCGGCATCGTCAGCATGACCGGAATGCCGTACACGGTCCTGATGCCGGTCTTCGCGGACCGGATCCTCCACGGCGGGCCGCGCTCCCTCGGCCTCCTGATGGCCGCTTCGGGGTGCGGCGCGCTGGCGGGCGCGCTCCTCCTCGCCTCGCGGCGGGGAATCCGCGGACTCGGACGCTGGGTGGCTCTCGCCGCCGCGGGCTTCGGGGCGGGCCTGGTCCTCTTCTCCCTCTCGCGCTCGCTCGCGCTCTCCGTCGCCCTCCTCGTCCCGGCCGGCTTCGCGATGATCGTGCAGATGGCCTCCTCCAACACGCTCGTCCAGTCCATGGTCCCGGACAGGCTGCGGGGCCGCGTGATGTCGGTCTACTCGATGATGTTCCTGGGGATGGCGCCGTTCGGATCCCTCCTGGCGGGAGCCCTCGCCGAGCGCTTCGGCGCCCCGAGGGTCGTCGCGGCGGGAGGCGTCGTCTGCATGGGGGCGGCGGCGCTCTTCGGCCGCCGCCTCCCCGCCCTCCGCGAGGAGGGGTGGCGCCTCGTCGAAGCGAGCCGGCGGCACGACCCCCTGTCGCATAATCCCCCGCCATGACGCGGGTCGACTGGCACCGTTACTTCATGAACATCGCCCGCGAGGTGGCCCGGCGCGCCACCTGCCCGCGCAAGCACGTCGGGGCCGTGGTGGTCCGCGACAAGCGGATCCTCTCGACGGGCTACAACGGGTCCCTCCGGGGGCTGCCGCACTGTGACGACGTGGGCTGCCTCATCGAGGACGGCCACTGCACGGCCACGGTCCACGCCGAGGCCAACGCCATCCTGCAGGCGGCGATGAACGGCGTGAGGATCGAAGGGGGCGAGATCTACACGACGGCGTCCCCGTGCTGGAACTGCTTCAAGCTGATCGCGAACGCGGGGCTCGTGGCGATCTACTTCGGCGAGTTCTACCGCGAGAAGCGGATCCACGACTACGCCGAGAAGGTCGGCATCGAGCTGGTCGACCTCGGGGGCGTCTGACCGCTACTTCGTGGCGTCGGGCCTCGAGCCGAGCGTCAGCTCGACCGGCACCTCCGCCGTCTTCCCCTCCTCGGTCCGCTTCACGACGAGCGTCACCTTCTCGCCGGGCTTCCGGCCCTGGAGCGCGTACGTGTAGTCGTAGATGTTGCGGATCTCCTTGTCGCCCAGCCTCACGAGGACGTCGCCCGCCCGGATCCCCGCCTTCTCGGCGGGCGAGCCCGGGGAGACGCCCGTGAAGAGGACGCCGGCGGCCTCGGAGGACATGTCGGGAATGCCGCCGATGTAGACGCGGAAGCCGCGCGAGGAGGACGGCGGCTTCTCGTCCTTCACCGGGGTGAAGGCGATTCGCTCGGGGGCGTTCACGACCCCGTCGACGATCGGTGTCAGGAACGAGACGACCTTGAGGATCCCCGCCGCGTCGATCTTGTCGGCCGTGTCTCCCGGCTTGTGGTAGTCCGCGTGCGCGCCGGTGAAGGCGAAGAGGACGGGCATCTTCGCGGCGTAGAAGGGGGAGTGGTCCGAGGGGCCGAAGCCCCCCTGGAGGAGGTTCAGCTTCAGGGCCCCGTCGGCGTTGGCCTTCTCGATCAGCTCCTTCCAGGCCGGCGACGTGCCGACCCCCTGCACGTTCAGCTTCCCGTCGCCGAGGCGGCCGATCATGTCGATGTTGAACATCGCGTCGACCGTGCCGAGGGGGACCGTGGGGTTCTTCGTGAAGTGGAGGGCGCCGAGCGTCCCCTCCTCCTCGGCCCCGAAGGAGAGGAAGAGGATCGACCGCGAGAGCGATGCCCGCTTCGCGGCGAAGATCCGGGCCAGCTCGAGCATCGCGGCCGTCCCGGAGGCGTTGTCGTCGGCGCCGGGGTGGATCTGCGGCTGCCCGCTCCGGTCGAGCGAGGCCCCGCCGCCGAGGCCGAGATGGTCCCAGTGGGCGCCCACGATGACGACCTCCCCCGACTTCGATCCGTCCGGATTCCGGAGCATCCCGACGACGTTCCGCGCCGTCACGCGCCGCGGCGTCACGTCGGCGACGAGCGACGCGACGCTGCCGCGGAGAGCGAACGAGGCCGGCTTCTTCGATCCGTCGATCGCCGCCTGGGCCGCTTCGAGGGTCTTCCCGCTCCCCGAGAGGAGCGCTTCGGCCACCGGCCTCTTCACGGAGAAGACGACGAGGCCGGCGTCGGAGAACGCGGCGTCCGTCCGCATGGCGACGAGGTCGTCGGTGACGTCCTTCGTCAGCGGACCCGTGGCGACGAGCAGGGCCTTCGCCCCCTTCTCCCGCGCGAGGCTCGCCTTGAACCGGAGCGCGTTGAAGGGGGAGAAGGGAGACTTCTCGTCGTCGCCGTCCGGCGAGTAGCGGAGGACGAGGACGATCTTGTCCCTGACGTCGAGCCCCTCGTAGTCGTCGTAGGAGAGGTCCTTCGCCGTGATGCCGTAGCCGGCGAAGACGACCTCGCCCTGCGCCGTCCCGGCGGCCGAGAAGCCGAGAGGGCGGAAGTCGGCGTCCACGGCCCAGCTCTTCCTCGAGGCGCCCTCGCCCGTGGCCAGGGCGTTCTTCGGGCCGAGGTCGACGCCGCCGATGAACTCGACCGCCTGGAACCAGCCGCCGTCGACGCCGGCGGGGGCGAGCCCGAGCGCCTTGAATCGAGCGGCGACCCAGTCGGCCGTCTGCTCCCCCTCGGGCGAGCCGGCGCGACGCCCCTTCAGCGGGGGCGACGCGAGGAACGTCACGTCCGCCCGGATCCGGTCGACGGCGCCGCGGTCCGGGGCGGCGGAGGACGCCCCCGGCTGCGGCTGGGCGACGGCCGGGAGCGCGAGCGCGAGGGAGAGGGGAAGGAGGAGGGCGGCGGCGCGGCGGTCTCTCATCGCGCCCTGTTTACCACGCGGTTCGGCCGGCGGCGAGGATGCGCCCGCACCGGGGTCACCAGGTGAGCCGCAGGCCCAGGGCGAGCGTCCGGCCCGGGAGGGGAACGCCCGTCGCCTCCTCGTACCGGGCGTCGCCGAGGTTCCACCCCTCGACGTAGACCTCGAGGATCTCGCCCTGCAGGAGGTCCCGCGCGAGGCGCAGGTCCCAGATCCAGACGCCGCCGGCGTACGACGGGCGGGCGAAGTACGAGACGCGCGTCAGCGCGTCGATCCCGAGCGGGAGCCGGCCCGCCGCGATCAGGTCCCACTTCACGTGGAGGGGGTCGAGAACGTACTTTCCCTCCGTCGCGCCCGCTTCCGCGGAGAGGCGGGCGAGGTCGACGAAGAGGTACGCGGCCTGGAGCGCCACGTGCGAGAGGAGCGCGTCCTTCTTCCCCTGCCACTGGAGGACGGCCTCGAAGCCCCAGGTGTCGGCCGTCCGGATGTTCCGGGCCTGCCACGGCGCCAGCGACGACGACCGGACGAAGTCGATGAGGCCCGTGCCGTGGCGGTAGAACCCGGCGGCGTCGAAGCTGAAGGGGCCGTGCCGGGCCGTGACGCCGGCCTCCGCGTTGACCGACGTCTCCGGCGTGAGGGCCGGGTTCCCGATGTTCTGCGGATCCCGGTAGTAGAGCTCGGTGAAGGTCGGGACGCGGAAGGCGGTTCCCGCGGAGGCCCGGAAGCGAAGCGCGTCCGACGGCGCGAACCAGACGCCCCCGTAGGGTGAGAGATGCGTCCCGAAGTCCGAGAAGTCGTCGACCCTGAGGCCCGCCTTGAAGCCGCCGCGGCCGGGGACCGAGGCGTCGAAGGCCCGGCTGTACTCGGCGAGGAGCGCCCCGAAGGTCCGGGAGCGCTCGCCGAGGACGGTGGAGGAGAGCGACTGCCCGCCCGCCTCCGCGGCGAGGACGGCCGTCCCTCCGAGGACCGCCCGGCGGGCGGCGAGCCGGCCGGCGACCGTCGAGCTGTCGGTGAGGTTCTCGTAGAGGGCGGGGGCGTTCCGGTCGAGGACGTAGTCGTCGTGGAAGGCGCGCCAGCTGGCGGAGGGCGTGAGCGTCCAGTCGCCCAGGGTGAGCTCGGCGGAGGCGCCCGCCGTCCGGATCGCGGTCGTCTCCTGCTGGTCGGGCCGGGACGTTCCGTAGAAGCTCCAGGCCCCGAAGCGCCGGTTTCCGTAGCCGAACCACCCCGAGAGCGGCCCCGCGCCGGTCTCCCAGCGGGCGGAGCCCCGGACGAAATCCTGCGCGAACTCCGTGTCGTCCCGGAATCCCGACGACTCGAGGCGCGCCCAGTCGGCGGCGACGGCGACGTTCTCCCCGATCTTCGAGGCGGCGCGGAGCCCTCCGGCGGAGAGCGAGTCGCTCCCCTGGACGTACCGTCCCTCGAGCTGGAAGCGGGCCCTGCGGAGGTTCGCCCCCCGCGTGACGACGTTGATTGCCCCTCCGACCGCGCCGGCCCCCAGGGCGGCGGCCGCCGGACCGGAGAGGACCTCGATCCGTTCGATGGCGTCGTACGGGACGTCGAGGCTCGCCGCGTGGTGACCCGACTGGGGATCGAGCATCGGCTGGCCGTCCACGAGGATCAACGTGCCGTTGTGGTCGGCGCCGCGGATCCCGACGTCGGCCTGGACCCCTTCGACCCCTCGCCGGCGGACGTCGAGCCCGACGACCCACTGCAGGAGCTCCGGCAGGGAGCGGAACGGCGAGTTCTCGATCTCCGAGCGGGTCACGACGCGGAGAGTGGCCGAGGGGTCGGTGACGGGGGGGCGGGAGGAGGCGCCGGGCACCGGGGCGCGGGAGTTCTCCTCGGGCTCGTCCTCCGGCGGCGGCTCCTGCCCCCGGAGGGGTCCCCCCGCGAGAGCGGAGGCGAGGAGGAGGAGGCCGAGCCACCGCATGCCGCGGCAGGATAGCGGCAGGCTCTCGGCGCTCTGCGCCGTCAGGCCGCCGGCGTGCACGCCACCGTCAGGACGTAGCCGCCACTCTAGCGCCAGTAGCCGGCCAGAGGCCGGCCGCTCCCGG
>DAOMFB010000147.1:0-7049 GCA_035429585.1 Thermoanaerobaculia bacterium | reverse complement strand
CGCCTCGGGGCCCGCCCTCGACCTCGCCGAGACCCTCCTTCTCCTGGACCTCGCCGGTCCGGCTCCCGGGAGCGTCACCCTGATCGGCGTCGAGCCGGAGAGCGTCGAGGCGGGGCGGCCGATGAGCCCCGCCGTCCGCGCGGCCGTCCCCGAGGCCGTCCACGCCGTCCTGGCCCGACTGGAGGAAATCGGCGTCGGAGCCGTCCCGCGCGGCGGTGTACGATAGCTGTACGCCGCGAGAACAACCGGCTCTTACGATGACGCACCCCCCCTATCCGGCCATCGTGACGCGAAGCGACCGCATGCACGCGCTCCTCGAGCGGATGCCGACCGTGGCCGCGTCCGACAGCGCCGTCCTCCTCCTCGGCGAGACCGGCGTCGGAAAAGAGCTCTTCGCCGACACCGTCCACCGCCTGAGCCCGCGGCGGGACGGTCCCCTCGTGAAGATCTCCCTCTCCGCCGTGCCGCACGAGCTCCTGGAGAGCGAGCTCTTCGGCCACGAGCGGGGCGCCTTCACCCACGCCGTCCAGGCCAAGAAGGGGCTCTTCGAGATGGCCGACGGCGGGACGATCTTCCTCGACGACGTGGACGACGTCCCCCCGTCCATCCAGCCGAAGCTCCTCCGCGTCCTCGAGTCGAGCGAGGTGATGCGGATCGGGGCGACGGCCACCCACCGGGTCGACGTCCGCCTCGTCTCCGCCTCGAAGGTGAACCTCAAGGACCTCGTCGACCGGGGCCTCTTCCGGGCCGACCTCTACTACCGGCTGAACGTCGTCCCGATCGAGATCCCGCCGCTCCGCCTCCGCTCCGAGGACGTCCCGCTCCTCGTCACCCACTTCCTCCAGCGCTTCGCCCCGGAGAAGTCGCTCCGCGTCTCGGCCGGCGCCGAGCAGGCCCTGTCCCGCTACCGCTGGCCGGGGAACGTCCGGGAGCTGCGAAACGTCATCCAGCGGATCTCCCTCTTCGCGAAGGAGGAGATCGACCTCGAGGACCTCCCCCCCGAGCTCCTCGACGGCAACCCCGTCGAGCTCCTGACCCGCGCCTGCGCCCGCTGCTTCTCGGAGCAGTCGCTCTCCTTCGGCGAGGTCGTGGAGTGCCTCGAGACGAACCTCCTCCGGCAGGCGCTCAGGGAGGCGGGGGGAAACCGGAGCAAGGCCGCCCGGGCGCTCGGCCTCTCGCTCTCCACGATGCGGGACAAGCTCCGGAAGTACGGCCTCGACGGCGGCGCCGACCTGGACGTGGACTGAGCGTGCCGGGGCCCGTGCCGCTTGCCCTCGGGACCGGAGCCAGGCAGGAGGACGAGTCGTCGGGAGCCCAATCGACGCGTCCGTCTTCTCCGTCTATCCACCCCGGTCAACGTCCGTCTTCTACTACTCAGGCCGATCGCAGGCACCACCGACAATCGGAGAGGACCGAGCCATGTTGATCCAGTACCTCGAGATCGTCACCCCGGACGTCGACGCCGTCTGCGCGGCGTACGCCGCTGCGATCGGGTCGAGCTTCGGAGCGCCCGACCCCGGGCTCGGCAACGCGCGGACGGCCGCGCTGCCGGGAGGCGGGCTGCTGGGGGTGCGGGCTCCCCTGCACGAGACGGAGACGCCCGTCGTGCGACCTTACTGGCTGGTGGAGGACATCGAGGCGGCGCTCGCCACGGCCGTGGCGGCGGGCGGCGTGGTCGCCCACTCGCCGTTGGAGATTCCCGGACACGGCCGGTTCGCGATCTATATCCAGGGCGGCATCCACCACGGGCTCTGGCAGCTGTCGCCCCCCCTCCGCAGAAACGCGGGCTGACGGAAAACCGCGGAAGGTAGCGGGAATCCGCAGATCGCCGGCCCCGGCCGGGCCGACCGGGAGGAGCCCGGCTCCCCGAATCCCCCGCCAATTGGCGCTTCCATGGACATGAACCGCTCGATACCGCGGTGGCCGGCGGATTGCACTCTGTTCGGCAAACAGGGTGCGAGACAACGCCGAGGTCCAGACCCTTCAGCTCCGGGGTGAGGTGATCGAGGTGTCGCAGCGGGCCGGGCGCCAGTACCTGACGGTCGCCCTCGAGCCCCACCGCCTCGTCGCCTCCGCCGGAGTCCCCGAGGACACGCACCTCGGCGACCACGTCCGCGTCGAAGCCGAAATCCGGGTTCTGGGCGTCTCCCCCGAGCTCCCGCCGGACCGCCGGGCGCCGGGGTGGACGCCCCTCAGAAACGTCGAGGAGGAGTCATGAACGACAAGAGGTTGACCATCTGGGAGCAGGCGCGCCTCGCGGGCTACTCGCGGCGCGACTTCCTGCAGTTCTGCGGGTGGATGGCCGCGGCGGCGGGCATCGAGCACGGCGCCCTCGGCGCCGTCGTCAAGGCGATGGACACCAAGCCCCGCCTTCCGGTCGTCTGGTTCCACTTCCAGGAGTGCACCTGCTGCAGCGAGTCGTTCATCCGGTCGTCGCACCCGATCGTCGGGGACATCGTCCTCGACAAGATCTCGCTCGACTACACGGAGACGCTGCAGGCGGCGGCCGGGCACCAGGCCGAGGCGGCGCTTCACGAGACGATGAAGAAGTACAAGGGGCAGTACCTGATGCTCGTCGAAGGGTCGGTCCCGACGGCCGACGGGGGCATCTACTGCTGCATCGGCGGCCGGACGGCCCTCGACATCGTCAAGGAGGCCGCGGCCGACGCCAAGGCGATCGTCGCCTGGGGAAGCTGCGCCTCGAACGGCTGCATCCAGGCCTCGAAGCCGAACCCGACGAGCGCCACCCCGATCCACAGGATCATCTCGGGCAAGCCGGTCGTCAACGTGCCGGGCTGCCCGCCGATCGCCGAGGTGATGGCCGGGACGGTCGTCCACCTCCTCGCCTTCGACCGGATCCCGCAGCTCGACGGGCTCGGGCGCCCGATGGCCTTCTACTCCCGCCGGGTCCACGACACCTGCTACCGCCGGCCGAACTACGACGCCGGCCTCTTCGTCGAGACCTTCGACGACGAGAACGCCCGGCGCGGCTACTGCCTCTACAAGGTCGGCTGCCGCGGGCCGGTCACCTACAACTCCTGCGGCGTCATCCGTTGGAACAACGGGGTCAGCTACCCGATCCAGTCCGGGCACGGCTGCATCGGCTGCAGCGAGGCGAACTTCTGGGACAACGGCCCCTTCTACCAGCACCTGCCGAACTTCCCCGGCTTCGGCATCGAGACGACCGCTGACAAGGTGGGCGTCGCCGTCGGGACGGCCGCGGCGGTCGGCATCGCCGCTCACGCGCTGACGACCAACGTCGTCAAGCGGAAGCAGATCCGCCAGGGAATCCAGAAGAGCGACCGGACACCCGACGAGGTGACCGGTCCGCACAAGTGAGGACGCCATGGCCAACCGAATCGTCGTCGACCCGATCACCCGCATCGAAGGGCACCTCCGGATCGAAGCGGAGGTCAAGGACGGAAAGATCGCCGACGCCTGGAGCTCCGGGACCATGGTGCGCGGCTTCGAGATCATCCTGAAGGGGCGCGACCCGCGCGACGCCTGGGCCTTCACCGAACGGGCCTGCGGGGTCTGCACGACGGTGCACGCCCTCGCTTCCTGCCGGACCGTGGAGGACGCCCTCGGCGTCGCGGTTCCCCCGAACGCCGAGCTGATCCGGAACCTGATGTTCTGCGCCCAGTACCTGCAGGACCACGTCGTCCACTTCTACCACCTGCACGCCCTCGACTGGGTGGACGTCGTCAGCGCCCTGAAGGCCGACCCGAAGAAGACCGCGGAGATCGCCCAGAGCATCTCGAGCTGGCCCCGGAGCTCGCCGGGCTACTTCTCCGACCTCCAGAAGCGGCTCACCGCCTTCGTCCAGAGCGGCCAGCTCGGCATCTTCGCGAACGGCTACTGGGGGCATCCGGCCTACAAGCTGCCGGCCGAGGTGAACCTCCTCGGCGTCGCCCACTACCTCGAGGCGCTCGAGTGGCAGAAGGAGATCGTCAAGGTCCACACGATCTTCGGCGGCAAGAACCCCCACCCGAACTACCTCGTCGGCGGCGCCCCCTGCTCCTTCAACCTCGACGACGCGAACGCGATCAACGCCGAGCGGCTCGCCTACGTCGGGACCCTCTTCGACCAGGCCGCGGCCTTCGTGGAGCAGGTCTACCTCCCCGACCTGATGGCGGTCGCCTCCTTCTACAAGGACTGGGGCGCCATCGGCGGCGGGCTCTCGAACTACATGGCCTACGGCGATCTGCCGACGAACGGGTATGCGGACGTCGCCAAGTTCAAGTTCCCCCGCGGCGTCATCCTGAACCGGAACCTCGCCGAGGTCCTCCCGGTGGACGGCAAGGACGTCAAGCAGATCGAGGAGGGGATCGCCCACTCCTGGTACGAGTACGCGGGCGGCGACGGCGCGGCCCTGCACCCGTGGTCGGGCGAGACGAAGCTGAAGTACTCGGGGCCCAAGCCCCCCTACGAGCAGCTCGACGTCTCCCAGAAGTACAGCTGGCTGAAGACCCCGCGCTGGAAGGGGAACCCGATGGAGGTCGGCCCCCTGGCCCGCTGCCTCGTGGCCTACGCCTCGGGCTCGGCCGAGGTGAAGGAACTGGTGGACGGCGCCCTCAAGCAGCTGAACGTCCCCGTCGCGGCCCTCTTCTCCACGCTCGGCCGGACGGCCGCGCGGGGCCTCGAGACGAAGCTGATCGTCGGCTGGGCGAAGGAGTTCTACGCCCAGCTCCTCGCCAACCTCAAGAACGGCGACTCCCGCACCTTCAACAGCGCGAAGTGGGACCCGGCCACCTGGCCCGCCGAAGCCAGGGGGGTCGGGATGACCGAGGCGCCGCGGGGCGCCCTCGCCCACTGGATCGTCATCAAGGACCGGAAGATCGACAACTACCAGCTCGTCGTCCCGAGCACCTGGAACGCCTCGCCGCGCGACGCCAAGGGGCAGCGCTCGGCCTACGAGGCCTCGCTCATCGGGACCCCCGTGGCGAACCCGGAGCACCCGCTCGAGATCCTCCGGACGATCCACTCCTTCGACCCGTGCATCGCGTGCGCCGTCCACCTCTACGACGAGAAAGGGACGCCGATCTCCCGGGTGAAGGTCCTCTAGGAGGCGGCCCATGAAGAGACCCGAAATCCGGCGCGTCTACGTCTGGGAGCTGCCGGTCCGGTTCTACCACTGGGTGAACGCCCTCTGCGTCGTCGTCCTGTGCGCCACCGGCTACCTCATCGGGGCGCCGCTGGCCCTCCACAGCTCCCAGGAAGCGTCGTTCGGCTACTGGTTCGGAACGGTCCGCTTCATCCACTTCGTGGCCGCCTTCGTCTTCTTCTTCAACTTCGTCGTCCGGATCTACTGGGGCTTCGCCGGCAACACGTGGGCCCGGTGGGAGGAGTTCCTTCCCTTCCGAAAGCACCAGCGCCGGGAGCTCGTCGAGGTCCTGAAGGTCGACATCCTCCAGGCGAAGCCGTCCGAGCTCCTCTCGATCGGGCACAACCCGCTCGCGGGGCTCACCTACTTCGTCTCGTTCCTCGCCTTCCTGTTCCAGTGCGTGACGGGGTTCGGCCTCTACGCCGCCATGAGCCACTCGCGCCTGCCGCGCCTCTTCGCGTGGATCGTCCCCCTGATGGGGGGCGACTTCGCGGTCCGCCAGTGGCACCACATGGCGATGTGGTTCTTCATCGTCTTCTCGATGATCCACGTCTATCTCGTCTTCTACCACGACTACGTCGAAGGCAAGGGCGTCATCTCCTCCATGGCCGGCGGCTGGAAGTTCATCGAGAGGCCGGCGGAGAAGCCGTGACCGGGGACCGGCCGGCGGAAGGCCCCCGGCCGGTCCTGGTCCTGGGCGTCGGGAACGTGCTCCTCGGCGACGAGGGGGTGGGCGTACACGCCGTCCGGCGGCTGGAAGAGGAGAGCTGGCCGCCGCACGTCACCCTCCTCGACGGTGGGACGGGGGGCTTCCACCTCCTCTCGCTCTTCCAGGAATACGACCGGATCGTCCTGATCGACGCCACGATGGACGGCCAGCCCCCCGGCACGGTCCGCGTCATCCGCCCACGGTTCGCTTCCGACTACCCGAAGACCCTGAGCGCGCACGACATCGGCCTGAAGGACCTCGTCGAGTCGGCCGCCCTCCTGGGGCACGCGCCCGACGTCGTCCTGATCGTCGTCTCGGTGAAGACCCTCCCCGAAGGTCTCCTGATGGAAATGACCCCCGACGTGGCCGCCTCGCTCCCTCGCGTCGCCGAGCTTGTGAGGCGGGAGTTGACCCCGTGAAGACGTCGCACGACCGCGCTCGCCGCGGAGCGCAGTATCTTCTCCGCAGCCAGAGGGGGACACCATGCTCCTTTCCATGACGACGACGGCCTTCGTCCTCGACGGGTATCGAGTCACGCGGAACCTCGGAGTGGTGCGGGGCATCACCGTTCGTTCCCGCTCCATCTTCGGAACGATCGGAGGCTGGCTCGAAACCCTGTTTGGCGGAAACATCTCGCTGTTCACGGAGCTGTGCGAGCGGACGCGGGCGGAAGCCTTCGAGCTGATGGTCAAGCATGCGCAGGACGTGGGGGCCAATGCCGTCATCGGCCTGAGGTACGACGCGACCGAACTGATGCAGGGCGTCTCGGAAGTCCTCTGCTACGGCACCGCGGTCGTCGTGGAGCCGATCCCGTGACGGTTTTCCCGCCGCGCCCTTCCTGACCGCCGCGAGAAGCAGCGAGCCCCGAAGCCATCCGCGTCGCGCCCGGCTCTGCGAGAGGAGATTCATGGAAGCCGTTGTCTACAGGAGCTATGGCGCAGCCGATGTCCTTGGCTTTGAGGAAATCGAGAAGCCGACCGCCGAAGACGATCAGGTCCTGGTGAAGGTCCGCGCGGCCTCCGTCAATCCCCTCGACTGGCACTACATGAGAGGGACGCCGTACCTCGTTCGCCTGGGAGCCGGACTGCGCAAACCGAAGATGACGCGGCTGGGCGTTGATCTGGCCGGCCATGTGGAGGCGGCAGGCAGGAACGTGACGAAGTTCCGGCACGGCGACGAGGTATTCGGCGGCTCCCGGGGCGCATTCGCCGAGTACCGGTCTGCTCCCGCAACGAA
>DAOMFB010000146.1:0-7065 GCA_035429585.1 Thermoanaerobaculia bacterium | reverse complement strand
GATTTTGGTTCCGGTGGTGGGTTAGATAAGACCTCGCCTCGCGGGAGGGCCTGGGGCGCCCCAGGGGGGTTGGGGGTGGGGGGGGTTTGGGGCCGGGTCTCTGTTCTATGGTATGCGGTCTGGGAGCGGCGCCGGCCATGCGGGAGTCGAGCGGTAGATTCCCTGCGATGAGAGATCGCGAGGCCGAAGACGAGACCGCAGCGGGTCGGAAGACACTAGCTGTTAGAGCGGCCCTTCCGGCGCCGGCAACGTCACGGCCATCGGCTCCGACGGCTTCGCCTACGACCTCCGCTCCCGGCTCCTCTCGGCCAGCCTCCTCAACCAGGGAACGCAGTCCTACACCTACGACCGCTTCGGGAACGTCCTGACGAAGGGGGCGACGGCGTATCCGGTGGATGCCGCGACGAACCGGCTCTCGACCCCCTACGCCTACGATGCCCGCGGGAACCTCACCTCCACCGGCACGCTCACGTACTCGTGGGATTATTCCGACCGTATGACGCGGGGTAACGAGGGGACGACCCCCTACGACTACGCCTACACGGCCGAGAACGAACGGATCCTGCGGGCTCCGCAGAGCGGCTCGGCGACCTTCACCCTCCGCGACGCCGAGAAGCGTGTCGTGACGGAACTCGTGGGAGCGACACCCACACCCACCCTCTCCCGCGACAACGCCTTCCTGGGGAACCTTCTCGTCGCCTCCTGGTCCAACACGGCCGTTTCCGGAAACCAGTGGCCCTGGAGCTTCTACTCGTCGGACCATCTCGGAACCCCACGGCTCCTGACCGGCCTCGCTGGCGAACAGCAAGAGACGCGGAAGTACTGGCCCTACGGCGAAGATGCGAACACCCAGACGACGCCCCAACGCCTCCGCTTCGCGACAATGGAGCGCGACCCGGAAGGCCCTCGCTACTACGACCACGCCCGGCACCATGACACGGGGCTGGCGCGGTTCACGTCGCCGGACGTCCTGGGGGGAAAGCCCGGGGATCCGCAGAGCTGGAACAGGTATGCCTACGCGAGAAGCAACCCGTTGAAGTACGTCGATCCAGACGGACTAACCATTTGGTCTACCACATGGCGAGTGGCGGCCTTCCTACGGCGCGAGGGAAAGGCAGTAGCTCACATTAGCGAAGCTACGCGGAACAAGGTCTTGGCCCGTATCACCCATGCACTCGATTCGATTGAGCGGACTGATGGCGTCAAGCGGGTGTTGATTGCGGAGACGCCGGAGGCTCGCGATGCCGTTGCACGGCAGCTTTCCACGAACGGAAAGGCTCGCGCCATACAGCGGCACGGCAGTTTCCCCGATCATGTTCACCCCGCGGAGGGCCCTTACGTCGACGTTCATATCCAAACGGAAGCTGATACGAAGGCGGCTGGGCTTGGCAAAGGCTTCCTTGCGATCGTTGCTCCATTCTCTTCATCCATTGATGCAAACCAAGATGCGAGCCCTGGAGAGATCGCTTCTTCGGCACTCTGGGACATTGCGAAGGCGATCGACCCATTCTTCTTGACGGATTTGATCGAACACGTGATGGGATTGGATGAGCTTTCATCCCAGAAGAAGCAGCGTGAAGACGAAGCAGGAAGGAAGCAGGAGTGACGATCACGCGACAAGAAAAGGTCCTGCCGACATCCTGGAGTATTGATGCATCCGCGCCTCTGTCGGAGGTTTTTGAATGGTGCCTGCAACGTCGGAATACTAACCGGCTAATCCTCGCGACACCTCTTGATCCAGCTGCCCGGAGGCCTACCCTCCTCGCTCGTCAGGTGGACGTCTTCGTGCGTAAGTTCTTCCGAGGTCGTGTGCTTCAGACGCTCCTTGCAAAGAGTTGGCCAGGAACCCAGCTCACTGGACATTTCGAGAAGGTATACGTGGTCGCGTTCGACTCGGAACTCGGGCGCCGGATGAGCGAAACAGCGTCTCACTTGAGTCAGTGGACGCAGTGGCACAGCCCATCGCTGCCCGAGGATCTCTGCCTTTTTCGGGAAGGTGACGCCGCCCCAGTGTTGGTGAGCGTCACCCATGAGGGTGAGGCTTGGCTATTGCACAATGGCCCAAGCGTTCCTCGCTGGGCCAGACGGGAGAGGTATACCACTGTGTTGTCCATGATTCCGTCGGCGGGCTGGTTTGTGGACGGATATGTCTGGGATCGTGGCCGCTCGATGAGAGGTGGCGGAGCGTAGTAAGCTGCGCTGATTCAGAGGTATCGGGGTCAGCAACTATCTTGGAAGTCAAGGGTGGATGCGGCTGATTTCAGGAGATGACGGCCTCCGCGAGGGCAGGATTCCACGGGTCTCTACTCCGAGCCATGGCGTTGAGGATGGTCAAGTGACCTGCTCCCCGAAATCTAGGCAGAAGAGGTTTGGAGTTCCCCTTTGGGGGGGTCTTCACCCCGACGACTCGCTTTCTTGCCACGGAGACGACGGAATACCCCGTCGCTGTACCTTCGGCTGACAACGCCTGCTCACCTGGCCAGCCTATTCGATGTTGTTTGGTTCCCGGCGATATTGCCGAGGCCGCGATTCCGGCGATCCAGAGCCGGGTTCGCACCCTCCGCGCCCCCCTGGGCTAGCCCTTCTTCAGCGTCCGTGAGACGCGCCAGCGGATCCGGAAGAGCTCGAGGTAGGCCTCGGCGCCCCCGAGGAGCGTGACGCGGGAATCGGGGGAGTCGAACCAGAGGACGGGGACCTCGGCGATGGAGTAGCCGAGCTTCCGCGCGAGGAGCAGGGCCTCCACGTCCCAGGCGAAGCGGTCGACGGTGGCGCGGGAGAAGACGGCCTGCGCCGCCTCGCGCGTGAAGAGCTTGAAGCCGCACTGGGTGTCGCGGATGCCCGGCACCGCGAGGAGCCGGACGAGCCCGTTGAAGAGCTTTCCCATCGCGACGCGGTAGAAGGGCTGCCGCTCCTTCACGAGGCTCTCGTCCACCGCGCGCGAGCCGATGGCGACGGGCGCGCGGGCCGCGGCGAGCTTCTCCCACTCGCCGATCGGCGTCGAGAAGTCGGCGTCCGAGACGAGGACGAGCTTCCCCTCGGCGGCGAGGGCGCCGGTCCGCACGGCCGCCCCCTTGCCGCGGTTCCTCTCGTGGACGAGCACCCGGAGGGCGAGCCCCAGCCGCCGTCCGGCCTCGGCGAGCCGGTCGGCGGCGCGGGCCGCGGTCCGGTCGGACGAGCCGTCGTCCACGACGAGGATCTCCGTCGAGAGGGGCTCGGCCCGCCCCGACAGCCACGCGGCCAGCCCTTCGAGCGAGGCCGGGAGCCGCGTCTCCTCGTTGTAGGCGGGAACCACGATGGTGAGGTCGGGCCTCACGCCGGCACCGCCTCGAAGACGAACTGGTAGCCGAAGAGCGTCGGCCGGAGCCGAGCCAGGAGGAGGGCGGCCGCGCGGACGAGCGGCGCCAGCGGCGCGCGGCCGAGGGCCGGGAGGGCCAGCTCCACCGGCATGGCGGTCGGCACCGCCGTCCGGACGGAAAAGCCGTGGGCCGCGAGGAGGTCCCGGGCCGACCGCCGCGTGTAGAACCGGAGGTGCGACGCGTCGAGCAGGCCGCGCGGGGCGTACGCGAAGCGTCCGAAGAGGAGCGAGAGCCGGACGGTCACGTTCGCCACGTTGGGGAGCGAGACGAGGAGGACGCCCCCCGGCTTCACGAGCGGGCGGAGGAGGTCGAGGGCGCGTCCGGGGTCCGGCAGGTGCTCGAGGACGTCGGCGGCCACGACCACGTCGAAGCCCCCGTCGTCGAGCCGGGCGAGCGTCTCGAGCGACTCGAGCAGGTCTTCCAGGAGACACCGGTCGAAGACGTCCGCCGCGCCCCGCGCGGCGTCCGCGTCCAGCTCGATGCCGGCGATGTAGCGGCAGCAGCTCCGGACCCGCCGCGCGAGCTCGCCCGTCCCGTAGCCGAAGTCGAGGAGCCGGAGATCGGTGCCGCGCTCCTCGATCCTCGAGAGGAGGATCCGGTGCGAGGAGCCGGGGATCTCCTTCCACGGGTAGTGCGGGGCGGGAACGGCGGCGCTCAGGCGGGGGACCTCTGGGCGATGGGGATCCGGCGCCCCGTGCCGAACGCCTTCATCGAGACCTTGAGCCCCGGGGCGGCCTGCGCGCGCTTGTACTCGGCGCGGTCGAGCTGGTGCGCGATCCCCTTCACGAGCGGGAGCGGGGCGCCCGCGCGCCGCGCCGTCGTCTCGACCGACAGGCCCCGCTCGACGAGCGACTCGAGGATCGCGTCGAGGAGGTCGTAGGGGGGGAGCGAGTCCTGGTCGGTCTGGTCCGGCCGGAGCTCGGCCGACGGCGGCTTCGTCAGGCTCGAGGACGGGATCAGGGGGCGTCCGGCGCGGGCGTTCAGGTGGCGGGCGAGCGCGTAGACGCGCGTCTTCGGCAGGTCCGAGATCGGCGCGAGGCCTCCGCACATGTCCCCGTAGAGCGTGCAGTAGCCGACGGCGAGCTCGCTCTTGTTCCCGGTCGTCAGGACGAGCGGCCCGAACTTGTTCGAAACGGCCATCAGGAGGAGGCCGCGAAGGCGCGACTGGATGTTCTCCTCCGTGACGTCCTCGGGCCGACCCGAAAAGAGCGGCGCGAGCGCCCGCTTCGCCTCGGCGAAGAGGCCGTCGATCGGGAGGATCTCGAAGCGGATGCCGAGGTTCGCCGCGAGGTCGCGGGCGTCGGCCACCGAGCCCTCGGACGAGAAGGGGGAGGGGAGGCCGAAGCCGGTCACGTTCGCGGCGCCGAGAGCGTCCACGGCGAGAGCCGCCACGAGCGCCGAGTCGATGCCCCCCGAGAGCCCGAGGATCGCCGACGCGAAGCCGCACTTCCGCGCGTAGTCGCGGATCCCCAGGACCAGGGCGCGGCGGAGCGACTCGAGCGCGCTCCCCTCGGCGTCGTCCGCGAGATCCGCGCGCCGCCGGCCGGAAAGCGGGACGACGCCGCGGGGCTTCCGTCCCGCCGTCAGGTCGACGACGAGGAGGTCCTCGTCGAAGAGGGTCCCGCGGGCGGCGACGCGCCCGCGCCCGTCGAGGACGATCGTCCCGCCGTCGAAGACGAGCTCGTCGTTGCCGCCGACCAGGTTCACGTAGGCGACGGGGACGCGCCCGTCGCGCGCGAGGCGCGCGAGCATCCGCCGCCTGAGGCGCGGCTTCCCCTCGCTGAAGGGCGAGGCCGAGACGTTGACGATCGCCGTCGCGCCGCGGCGGACCATCTCCTCCCCCGGGTCCTCGCGGTAGAGGCGGCGCGCCCTCCAGAAGTCCTTGTCGTTCCAGAGGTCCTCGCAGATCGAGAGACCGAGCCGCTCGCCGGCCAGGGGGACGATCACCGGGGAGCCCCCGGGCTCGAAGTGGCGTCCCTCGTCGAAGACGTCGTAGGTCGGGAGGAGGAGCTTCTTCGCGACGGCGCGCGTCCGCCCCCGGTGGAGGAGGACGGCCGCGTTGTGAAAGGGCTTCCCCGTCGTCCGCGGGTTGGGGAGGAAGGTCCCGACGAGGAGGGCGGTCTCCCCGGTCCGGCGGGCGAGATCGCGGAGCGTCCGGGCCGCCTCGCGCTGGAACGCGGGGCGGTCGATCAGGTCCCGGGGCGGGTAGCCGCAGACGGCGAGCTCCGGCACCGCGAGCAGGTGGGCCCCGGCCTCCTCGGCGCGCGCGAGGGCCGCCGCGATCTTCTCCCCGTTCCCGCGGAAGTCGCCGACGGTCGTGTTCAGCTGCGCGAGGGCGAGCCGCATCAGGCGCCGTGCCGGTCGGCGGAGACGACGGTCGTTCCCGAGAAGAGGTCGGCGAGCGTCCGCCCGCGGCGGTCGAAGGCGGCCAGGAGGAGCGGGACGCCCGCGAGGAGGCCGGTCAGGAGGAAGCCGAGGAAGCGGAGAGAGGAGGCGGCGAGGGTGGGCGAGCCGCCGTCCTCCGCCCGGATGCGGAGGTCGGCGAGGGCCATGCCGGGCGTCGTCCCCCAGACGAACGGGGCCAGGACGAGGAGGACGAGCGCGACGAGGAAGAGAAACGCCCCGAGGGGGGCGAAGGCCGCGAGCGGAAAGCGCAGCTCGAGGAGGAGTGAGCCGGCGGCGAGCTCCACGGCGCCGACGAGCGCGAGGATCAGGAGGTCCGCGAGGCCCGCGGTGAGGCGCCGGGCGAACGCCACCGGCGCCTCCTCCCCCTCGGGAACCTCCTCGGCTTCCGGGAGCGGCTCGGGAGCGTCCGCGCCGGGAGCCGGCGGGGCCGGGGAGGGCGGCGCGGCTTCCGCGGCGCCCTTGCGGAGCGGCGCCTCGCCGAGGTCGGGAAAGAGGGAGAGGGTCTTCCCCTTCGCGCTCTGGCGCGGCGCCTCGCCTCCGAGGGGGTGCTCCGCCAGCGGGTCGCGGGGCGGTTCGGCCATCAGCGCCTCACGGGCGGGGGGAGAGGTGGCGGACGAAGATGCGGGCCATGAGGTCGGTGGCGCCCTTCGGGTACTTCCGGGCGAACTTCAGGAGGCGCTGCGCCTCGGCGTCGGACGGATGGAGCTTCACGGCGTCCTGGAACGCCTCGACGGCCCGGACGTTGTTCCCCGACTGGAGGGCCTGGATCCCGGAGTTGACGTACGCGTTGGCGAGGTAGTCCTCGACGTCCTGGTTCTTCGGATCGGCCCTCCGGAGCTCCCAGAGCAGCTTGATGGCGCTGTCGTAGTCCCCCTCGGAGTACGACTTCACGGCGCTCCGGAGGCCGTCCACCGCCTCGCGGGCCTTGCGAAGGCCCTGCTGGGCCTCCGTATCGTCGGGGCGCGCCTTGACGACGGGGTCGAGCGCCTTGAAGGCCTCGATGTACTTGCTCGCCTTGAGGGCGGCGAAGCCCTGGGCGCGAAGCTCTTCGAGGGCGGCCACGTTCGGCGCCGTGGGGACCGGCGTCGGACTGCCGGCGTTGCGGTACTGGTCGATCTTCGTCAGCGCCTCGTTGTGGCGCGGGTCGGCGTCGGGAACGGCGAGGAGGACCTGGATCGCCGCATCCACCTTTCCCTGGGCGAAGAGCGCCTGGGCCTTGGCGAACGGGTCTTCTGCGGGGGCCTTCGGCTTCGCCGGGGCCGGCGCCGGCGCCGACGCCGCGGGCTTCGGCTCGGCCGCCGCC
>DAOMFB010000145.1:0-7108 GCA_035429585.1 Thermoanaerobaculia bacterium | reverse complement strand
TGGCGCAGCCGGCGGCGGCGAGCGCCAGGGCGAGGGCGACGGCGGCGGACCGCCTCACTTCTTCTCGAGCTTGTCCGCGACCCCCTCGGTCCGGCGGAGCTTCTCCTCGAGCTTCTTGCCGCCGTCGTCGGGCTTCAGGGTCAGCGACCGCTTCCAGTGCGTCCGCGCCTTCGCGACCTCGCCCAGCCTCTCGCAGAGGTCGCCGAGGTGCTCCTCGATCGCGGAGTCGTCGGGGTTGAGCTCGGAGGCCAGACGGAGGTTCACCTCCGCGAGGTCGTACTTCCCGAGCTGGAAGTAGGCCCATCCGAGGGAGTCGAGGTAGGCGCCGTTGCCCGGGTCGAGGTCGACGGCCTTCCGGATCATCTCGAGGGCCCGCGGGAGGTTCTCGCCCCGCTCGGCCCACATGTAGCCGAGGTAGTTGAGCCCCGCCGCGTGGTCGGGCCGGAGCGCGAGGAGCTGCTCGAAGACGGCGACCGACTCGGCCGTCTTCTTCTCCCGCTCGAGCGAGGCGCCGAGCCGGAAGAGGAGCTCCGGGTCGTCGCGGTACGTCTGGAGGGCCGTCCGCGCCGTGTCGGCGGCCTTCCCGAAGCTCTCGAGCCGCTGCCAGGCGTCGGCGGCGGCGAGCGCCCCCTCGCGGCTCTCCGCCGCGAGATCGGCGAGCCGCTTCTCCCCGTCGGCCTTCTCGGCCGGCGACCCG
Organism: Thermoanaerobaculia bacterium; assembly: GCA_035429585.1. GTDB lineage: Bacteria > Acidobacteriota > Thermoanaerobaculia > UBA5066 > UBA5066 > DAOMFB01. Next base: position 6,411 of record DAOMFB010000145.1, on the reverse strand, counting down.
GAGCGGAGCAGGAACTCGCCGAGCGTGGCGCGGACGGCGGCGTTCGGGCTCCGGGCCGCGGCCTCGCGGGCCACCCTCAGCCCGTCGGCCGGCCGCTCGCGGTCGCGCGCGATCGGGGCGAGCAGGTTGAAGGCCGGCTGGTTCAGGCCGTCCTCGTCGAAGAGATGCGGCGTGAGGAAGGAGACCGCGGCGTCGTACTCCTTCCGGAGGTAGGCGATGTAGGCCAGCTGGCCGTCCACCTGCGCGAGCTCCGGGCCCTTGCTCCCCTTCTGGACGAGGGACGCGCGCAGCTCACGGAGGATCTGCTCCGCCTCCGGCAGCCGCCGCGCCTCGACGAAGTTGATGGCGCGCGGGAAGGGAACGTCCGGGTCCTGCGGGTCCAGGGCCTGGAGCTTCCGGAGCAGCTCGTCCGCCCGGTCGATCTCCCGCGTCTCCGAGAGGAGACTCGCGTAGAGCCGGATGGCTTCCCGGTTCCCCGGATCGGCCGCCAGCACCTGGTCCAGCGCCTTCCGCGCGTCGGCGAAGCGCCGGGCGCGCAGGAGGAGCGACGCGTACTGGACCTTCAGCCCGAGGTTCGTCGGCTGGGCCTTCAGGTAGTGCTGGACGAGCGGAATGGCCTTGTCCCACCGCCGGCTCCTCTCGTAGACGCGAATGAGGCCGAGCGACGCCGCGCGGTTCTCGGGGTCGATCCGCAGGATCGACTGGAAGACCTCCTCCGCGTCGCCGAACCGGCCGCTCCGCTCGAGGACCTCGCCGTAGAGGAGCGGGAGGGCCGGGCCCCGCCCGCGGTCGAGGACGCGCTCCAGGACCGGCACCGCCTCCTGGGGCCGGTCGAGCCGCAGGAGAACCTGCGCGTAGGCCATCGCCCCCGAGGGCTCGCCCGGCTGCAGGTCGTTCGCCTTCTTCAGGGCCGCGGCGGCTTCCTGGAGTCCGGCGCGGTCCTTCGCGTTGGTCAGGAGGACCTGGCCGAGGACGCGCTGGATCCACGGGTCGTCCGGCGCGAGCTGGGCGGCCTTGCGCGCCTCCTTCTCGGCCTCGCCGAGGATCGACAGGTCCTTCAGGAGCTCGGCGAACTCGCCCCGGAGGCTCGCGTCCGTCGGATCGAGCTCGACCGCCTTCCGGAGAGCCTTGACGGCCGCCTCGAACTCGCTCTCCTGCGCGTGGAGACGGCCCCGGAGGTACCAGTCGACGGCGTCCCGGCGGCGCGCCTCCGCCGTGGAGAGGGCGAATCGGCCCGGCGCCGGCTCGGCCGCGGGAGCCGCGGCCGCCGCCGCGGCCGGACGGGCGAGGATCAGGAGGGAAAGGAGCGGGAGAAGACGCCGGAATGACATCCTGCGGAGAATACCGCGCAAGATTCGGACCTTCGCCTAGAAAACGGCCGGCTCTTCGTAGACCGCGAAGACCTCGCGCATGACGTCGGAGATCTCCCCCACCGTCGCGTACGCCTTCACGGCCTCGACGAGCGGGGGCATCACGTTGGCGCCGTCCCGGCAGGCGACCCTCAGGTCCGTCAGCTTCTGCGCCGCCGTCCGGCCGTCGCGCGTCCGCCGGACCTCGGCGAGCTGACGGATCTGCTGCTCGGCCGTCGCCTCGGAGATCGTCAGGATCGGAACCTGGTCCTCGGGCGCCTCTTCCGTGAAGCCGTTGACGCCGACCATCACCTTCTCGCGGGCGTCCAGCGCCCGCTGGAACCGGTAGGCGGCATCCATGATCTCCCGCTGCGGGAAGCCGCCCTCGATCGCCTCCACCATCCCGCCGAACGCGTCGATCCTCCGGAAGTAGTCGAAGGTCCCGGCCTCCATCCGGTTCGTCAGCTCCTCGACGAAGTACGCCCCGCCGAGCGGGTCGATCGTGTTCGCGACGCCCGTCTCGTGGAGGATCACCTGCTGCGTCCGGACGGCGATCTTCGCGGCGAACTCGGTCGGAAGGGCGAGCGTTTCGTCCAGCGCGTTCGTGTGGAGCGACTGCGTCCCGCCGAGGACGGCCGCGAGGGCCTGGACCGCGACGCGCGCGACGTTGTTGTAGGGCTGCTGCGCGGTGAGCGACACCCCGGCCGTCTGCGTGTGGAAGCGGAGCTTCAGGCTCTCGGCCTTCTTCGCGCCGTACCGGTCGCGCATGACCCGGGCCCAGATCCTCCGGGCCGCGCGGTACTTGGCGATCTCCTCGAAGAAGTCGTTGTGCGCGTTGAAGAAGAAGGAGAGCCGCGGCGCGAACTCGTCCACGTCGAGGCCGGCGTCGACGCCGTACTTCACGTACTCCATTCCGTCCCGGAGGGTGAACGCCAGCTCCTGGAGCGCCGTCGCCCCCGCCTCCCGGATGTGGTAGCCGGAGACGGAGATCGTGTTCCAGCGCGGGACGTGCCGGGCGCAGAAGGAGAACTGGTCCGTGATGAGCCGCATCGAGGGGCGCGGCGGGAAGATGTACTCCTTCTGGGCGATGTACTCCTTGAGGATGTCGTTCTGTAGCGTCCCGCCCACCGTCGACCAGGGGGTCCCCTGCTTCTCGGCCACCGCGAGGTACATCGCGAGGGCGATCGGGGCCGTCGAGTTGATCGTCATCGACGTCGTGACGGCGCCGAGGTCGATGCCGTCGAAGAGGACCTCGAAGTCGCGGAGCGTGTCGATCGCGACGCCGCACTTCCCCACCTCGCCCGCCGACATCGGGTGGTCCGAGTCGTAGCCGTAGAGGGTCGGGAGGTGAAACGCGGTCGACAGGCCCGTCTGGCCGTGCCCGAGGAGCGCCTTGAACCGCTCGTTCGTGTCCCGGGCCGAGCCGAACCCCGCGAACTGCCGGATCGTCCAGGGGCGCCCTCGGTACATGGTCGGCTGGACGCCGCGCGTGTAGGGAAACTCCCCCGGCCAGCCGAGGTCCCTCTCGTAGTCGAAGCCCGGAAGGTCGTCCGGCGTAGCGAGAGGGTTCACCGCGGCCGAGGAGACCGTCGTGAAGTCCTTTCGGAAGGGAGGGGTCCGGGCGAACGCCTCGGCGGCCTTCCGCCGCCACGCCTCCTTCGCCTTCCGGACCCGTTCCTGCTCGGCGGTCAGCGCGAGCGCGGGGGGCTCGGCGCCTGTCGGTTCCTTGACGCTCATGTCAGGGATTCTATGCGAGGCCTGAAGAGACGACGTCTCAGAACGGCGCCCGTTGGGCGCGGAGGAGGCTCCCCGCCGACGGCGGGCGCCGCAGGAGCGCGAGCCGCCCCTTCCGGAGGCCGACCTCCGCCGGCCACTCGTGCGAGAGGAAGAGGGGCATCGACTCCGTGAAGCCGTAGGCCCCCGCGTTCTCGAAGGCGAGGAGGTCGCCGCGCCACGGCATCGGGAGGCGGGCCGACGGGTGAAGAACGTCGAGGGACGTGCAGAGGGGGCCCGAGAGGACGAAGGATTTCTTCGAGAGCGAAGAGGGCTTTGCGGGCCGCCCGTCCGCTGCGGGGACGAGTCTCGCGCGGTGCGGTGACCCGATGAGGACGGGGCGGAGGAAGTGGTGGATGCCGCCGTCCACGAGGACGTAGTCGACGCCCCGGCTCTTCTTCGTTCCGAGGACCCGGGTCACGTACGTCCCGGCCTCGGCGACGAGGAAGCGCCCCGGCTCGAACACCAGCCGGGTCGCGTCGGGAAGCCCCTTCGCGCGCGCCTCCCCCGCGACGGCTTCCAGGCCCCTTCCCAGGATCTCCAGGTCGAGCGGCCTCTCCCGGTCGGCGTACGGGACGCCGAAGCCGCCGCCGAAGTCGACCGAGCGGAGGCGGACGGAGAACCGCTTCGACAGCGAGAGGGCGAGCGCGAGGACGCGCCCCGTGTTCTCGACGAGGAGCTTCGCGTCGAGCACGTTCGAGGCGTTGAAGACCTGGAACCCGCAGACGTCGAGGTGGGGGAAGGCCCCCCGGTCCCTCTTCGCCCGGAGGACCTTCTCGGCGCTCCGGAGGTCGAAGCCGAACTTCTTGGCCCCCGGCCCGCCGATGATGACCCGCGTCTCGGCGATCCCCCACGGCGGGTTGAGCCGCAGGCCGACCCGCACCGTCCGCCCCGCGCGCCGCGCGATCTCCTCGAGCCGCTCCAGCTCCCACTCCCCTTCCGCGTGGACGATCGAGACGCGGGCGCGGACGAGCGCCGCGAGGTCGGGGTCGCTCTTCGCCGGGCCGGTCGAGAGGATCCTCGACGGGGGGATGCCGGCGCGGCGCGCGGCGCGCAGCTCGCCGCGGGAGGCCACGTCCGCGGAGAGACCCATTCGGCCCAGAAAGGAGAGAAGCCCGAGCGACGGGTTGGCCTTGACCGCGTAGGCGATCTCGAAGCGCTCCCCGACGGCCTCGCGAAGGCGGCGGACCCGACGCTCGATGGCGTCGACGTCGTACAGATAGAGCGGCGTCCCGAACCGCCTGGCCGCCGCCTTGAGAAGGGCGTCGTTCACCGGCCCCCTCTCATCGGAGCGCCGCTTCGAGCGTCGTCTTGGCGTCCGTCCTCTCGTCGCGGTACTTCACGATGACCGGCGCGGCGACCGAGAGGCCGCGCGCCGTCGCCCAGGCCCCCGGCGCGGACCGCGTCCCCGGGACGACGACCGCCCCTTCGGGGATCTCGAGCGGCGCGCCGGCCGAGGCCCGAAGCTCCCGTTCCTTCACGAGGTCGAAGACCGCCGTCGAGCCGGTCAGGACGACGCCGGACGCGAGGACGGCCCGCCGCCTCACGCAGACCCCCTCGTAGATCCCGACGCCGCCCCCGACGAAGACATCGTCCTCGAGGACGACCGGGACGGCGCCGACGGGCTCGAGGACGCCCCCCACCTGCGCCGCCGCGGAGAGGTGGACCCGCTTCCCGACCTGCGCGCAGGAGCCGACGAGGGCGTGGCTGTCGATCATCGATCCCTCGTCGACGTACGCCCCGACGTTGACGTAGGCCGGCGGCATGACGACGACCCCCTTCGCGAGGAAGGCCCCGCGGCGGATCGCCGTGCCGCCCGGAACGACCCGGACGCCTTCGGGGAGAGGCCGGCGGGGCGGGAGCGTGTCGCGGTCGCGGAAAAGGAGCGTCCCCGCCTCGAAGTCCGTCTCGATTCCGAGTCGGAAGGCGAAGAGAATCCCCTCCTTCACGGCGCGGTTCGGCGTCCAGCGGCCCGAGGGGTCGCGCTCCGCGGCGCGGACCTCTCCCCGCTCGAGCGCGTCGAGGAGGGCGAGGACCTCGTCGCGCGTCACAGCGCCCCCTCCACCGGCCGGCCGTCTCCGTCGAGGAGGCCGGCGACCCGGAGCGCCTCCTCGAGCGGCGCGTGGTGCGCCGCCGAGAGCGGTACGAGCGGGAGCCGGAGCGACCCGCCGCAGACGCCGAGCCGCTGCATCGCCCACTTCACCGGGATCGGGTTCGACTCGCGGAAGTTCGCCCGCATCAGCGGAAAGAGCTTCGCCTGCAGCGCCGCCGCCCGGTCGCGCTCGCCGGCGAGACCCGCGGCCACCAGCTCGGAGGTGGTCCGCGGCGCTTCGTTCGACACGACCGCGATGAGGCCGTCCGCGCCGCACGCGATCATCGGGAGGGCCAGCGAGTCCTCCCCCGAGAGGACGGCGAAGCCCGGGGGGCGGGAGCGGAGGATCTCGCAGGCCTGGTCGAGGGAGAGCGAGGCCTCCTTCACCGCGACGAAGCGGGGGTCCTCGGCCAGCGCCAGGACCGTCTCCGGCAGCATGTTCACGCCGGTCCGCCCCGGCACGTTGTAGAGGACGACGGAGAGCTCCCCGGCGTCGGCCACCGCGCGAAAGTGCTCGATCAGTCCCTTCGGCGTCGGCTTGTTGTAGTAGGGCGTCACGACGAGGAGGGCGTCCGCCCCCGCCTTTCCGCATCGCTTCGCGAGCTTCTGCGCCTTCCTCGTGTCGTTGGAGCCGCACCCGGCGACGACGCGCACCGGGCGCGGCGCGCGGCGCGCCTCCTCGGCGACGACCGCCACGACCCGCTCGTGCTCGTCGGGGTCGAGCGTCACCGCCTCGCCGGTCGTCCCGCACGGGACGAGCCCCGCCACGCCCCCCTCGACCTGCCGCCGGACGAGGCGGCGGAGGGCGTCCTCGTCCACCGAGCCCGCGTCCGTGAACGGGGTGATGAGGGCCGTGTACGTCCCCGAGAGCCGGGGTGCCGTCCGCGTCGTCATGGCGTCCTCCCCTTCGAGACGGAATCGAGGAACTCGTCGAACGTGGCCGGGCCCCCGGGCCCCTCCGCGAGGAGCCACTCGGCCGCCGCCACGGCGCCCGAGGCGAAGATCGTCCGCGAGCGGGCGCGGTGGACGAGCTCGAGGCTCTCCGCCTCCCCTTCGAAGAAGACGGCGTGCTCCCCGGGCTGTCCCCCCTGCCGCAGCGCCACGACGGGGACCTTCGCCCCCCCCCGCGCCGTCCCGATCGCCGCCGCGAGGAGCTTCGCGGTCCCGGACGGCGCGTCGACCTTCGCGGAGTGGTGC
>DAOMFB010000144.1:0-7208 GCA_035429585.1 Thermoanaerobaculia bacterium | reverse complement strand
TGCACGAGAACCTCTACGAGCAGCAGTACCCCTGCATCCTCTTCTGGAACTTCAACCACTTCCTCGTTCTCGAGGGGTTCGGCAAGGGGGGCAAGGTCTACCTGAACGACCCGGCCCAGGGGCCGCGGGTCGTCACGATGGAGGAGCTCGACGCCTCCTTCTCCGGCGTCGTGCTGACCTTCGAGAAGGGGGAGGAGTTCAAGGCCGGCGGCGCGAAGGAAGGGATGATGGCCGCCCTCTGGCGGCGGCTCAAGGGCTCGGAGCCGGCCCTCCTCTTCGTCTTTCTCTGCGGGCTCGCGCTCGTCCTGCCCGGTCTCGTCGTCCCGACCTTCTCGCGGATCTTCATCGACGAGTACCTCGTCTCGGGCCGCGAGTCGATGCTCCGGCCGCTCCTCATCGGCATGGCGGCGACGGCGCTCATCCGGATGGTGCTGACGTACCTCCAGACCTACTTCCTCCTCCGCCTCGAGACGAAGCTCGCCGTCAAGACCGCGAGCCAGTTCTTCTCGCACATCCTCCGGCTCCCCGTCTCGTACTTCTCCCAGCGGTACGCCGGCGAGATCGGCTCGCGCGTCCTGATCAACGACAAGGTCGCCAGCATCGTCTCGGGGAAGCTGGCCTCGACGGCGCTCGACATCCTGCTCGTCGTCTTCTACGCGGCGCTGATGTTCGTCTACGACATCACGCTGACCCTCGTCGTCATCGCGGCCTCCCTCCTGAACATCGTCGCGGTGAAGGCGATCGCCCGGAAGCGGATCGACGCGAGCCGGCGCCTCCAGAAGGAGCAGGGGAAGCTGCTCGGCACGGCGATGAACGGCCTCCGGATGATCGAGACGCTGAAGGCGACCGGCTCCGAGTCGGAGTTCTTCTCCCGGTGGTCGGGCTACCAGGCCAAGGCGCTGAACGCGCAGCAGCAGATCGGCATCCTCTCCGAGGCGACCTCGGCGGTCCCGCCGTTCGTCAACACGATCATCACGACCTCCGTCCTCGCCCTCGGCGGCCTGAAGGTCATGAACGGCGAGCTGACGGTCGGCATGCTCGTCGCCTACCAGACGCTCGTCGCCAGCTTCACCCGGCCCCTGAACAACTTCGTCACCTTCGGCTCGAGCCTCCAGGAGCTCGAAGCCGACATGAACCGCCTCGACGACGTCCTCCGCTACCCGCAGGACAAGCAGTACACGCGCGAGATCCCGGCCGCCGCGGCCGAGGAGCGGAAGGCCGTGAAGCTCTCCGGGCACGTGGAGCTCCGGAACATCACCTTCGGGTACAGCCCCCTCGAGGCGCCCCTCATCGAGAACTTCAACCTCGTCATCAAGCCCGGGCAGCGCGTCGCGCTCGTCGGCTCGAGCGGCAGCGGCAAGTCGACGGTCGCCAAGCTCGTCTCGGGGCTCTACGAGCCCTGGGAGGGGGAGATCCTCTTCGACGGCACGTCGCGGAACGCCCTTCCCCGCGACCTGATCTCCAACTCCGTCGGCCTCGTGGACCAGGACATCTTCCTCTTCGGCGGCACGATCCGCGAGAACATCACGATGTGGGACGGCACGCTGCCGATGCCGCGCGTCGTGGAGGCGGCCCGCGACGCCGAGATCCACGGCGTCGTCGAGACCCGTGAGGGGGGGTACACCGCGGTCGTCTCGGAGGGGGGCGCGAACTTCAGCGGCGGGCAGCGCCAGCGCCTCGAGATCGCGCGCGCCCTCTCGGGGGGCCCCACGGTCCTGATCCTCGACGAGGCGACGAGCGCCCTCGACCCCTCGACGGAGGCGACGATCGACGACGCCCTCCGCCGCCGCGGCTGCACCTGCATCATCATCGCCCACCGTCTCAGCACGATCCGCGACGCGGACGAGATCGTCGTCCTGCACCGCGGGAAGATCGTCCAGCGCGGCACCCACGACGAGATGAAGGATCAGGACGGGCTCTACCGGAACCTGATCGCGGGGCACTGAGGAGACGCCCGTGAGCGCCCGCCCCCCCGCCGTCCCCGCCCCCGCCGCCGCGAGCGCCGTCCGCGGGAGCCGGCTCCGGATCGCCGAGTCCCGGGACGAGGCGATCGTCGGCCGCGAGTTCCTCCTCGAGCGGCCCTGCCTCATCGGCCGCACGGACGAGTGCGACATCAGCCTGAAGGACCCGAACATCTCGCGCCGCCACGCCCAGGTCACGGCCGGTCCCTCCGGCGTGACGCTGACCGACCTGAAGAGCGCCAACGGCACCTGGGTGGGGGACCAGCGTGTCACCGAGAAGCGCCTCGCCCACATGGACCGCTTCCGCGTGGGCCACACGGTCTTCGAGGTGATCCTCGAGAGCGCCGAGGCGGAGGAGGAGGACCTCGATCTCGCGCAGACGAGCGCCATCCCCCTCGAGGAGGTTCTCCAGAGTCTCCAGATGAAGGCCGTCTCGAAGCTCGAGGAGGAGGGCGAGGAGGTCCTCGTCAGCGCGAACCGCCCCTTCTTCCTCGACGACCCCGCGGCCATGTGGCTCGTCGAGACGGGCCGGATCGACGTCTTCACGGTCGCCGTCCGGAACGGAGAGGCCGCCGGCGCCCGTTCCTTCTTCGTCGGCGCCGAGCCCGGGAAGGCGATCTTCGGGATGGACCTCGGTCGGTACGGACAGGGATCGGCCTTCCTGGCCGTCGGCAAGACGGGAACGCGCCTGCGGAAGATCCCGCTGAAGCGGCTGGCGGAGCTCGCGGCGCAGCCGGTGCACGCCGAGCGGATTGCGATGCTCGTGGAGGGGTGGATCGTCTCGCTCACCCACGCCCTCGTCCGCGACATCCCGCCGGACGCCGCCCTCCCGGTGGACCTCGTCCCGGGCGAGCCGATGGGCCTCGACTTCCAGAAGCGCGCCCGCGCGCGCAAGGGGATCGTCTGGGTCGAGACGGAGCCGGGCAACCTCCTCCTGATCGGGCTCTCCGAGGTCCGCGTCGCGGGGGAGGCCGTCCCCTTCCCGGTGACGGAGGAGGCCTGGGTCGAGTCGTCCGAGGACGGGCTCGTCCTGACGGCCATGCCCACCCTCGAGGCGCTTCCCTCCCCCCGCTTCTGGGCCGGGGTGGACGCCTTCCACGAGGCGCTCTGCGAGGCCGAGTTCGTCAACAAGCGCCTCGCCGCCGTCGACGAGTTCAACCGCCTGAAGAGCAAGGTGGCCCAGGCCGAGCACGCCCGCGAGTCGGCCTACGCCGAGATCGGCGGCATCCTGGCGTCGCCCGCCGAGCGGCCGGTGGAGACGGGCGAGGCGGCGGACCTCGGCCCGGTCTTCGCGGCCTGCAGCCTCGTCTGCGCCTCGCTCGGCATGGAGGCGAAGAAGCCGTCGGTCGACCTGAACGTCGAGCGGAGCTTCGAGGAGACGCTCCAGCTCGTCGCCACCGCCTCCCGCTTCCGCACGCGCGTCGTCGCCCTGCGCGGCTCCTGGTGGGAGCACGACCACGGGCCGATCCTCGCGCGGTACGAGGCGACGAAGCAGCCGGTCGCCCTCCTGCCGACCGGACCGGCGGCCTACGAGTACGTCGACACGGCGACCGGGCAGCGGGCGCCCGTCGACCCGGCCTTCGCCCAGACGCTCCACGCCTTCGGGCACATCTTCTACCGCCGATTCCCCGACGGCGCCCTCGCCGTCAAGCAGGTGGTCGGCTTCGGCGCCCGCGGCCTGAAGCGGGACCTCCGGAGCCTGATCGTGATGGCGCTGGGGCTCGGCGTCCTCGGCTCGCTCACGCCCTACTTCACGGGGCGCCTCTTCGACACGGCGATCCCGCAGGCGCAGCGGGGGCTCCTGGCCCAGTTCTGCACGGCGCTCTTCCTCTCGGCGTTCACGTCGGCGGCGTTCAAGCTGACGCAGAGCATCGCCGTCATGCGGATCCAGGGGCGGATGGACTACGCCATCCAGTCTGCCCTTTGGGACCGGCTCCTCGACCTTCCCTCGACCTTCTTCAAGACGTACTCCTCGGGCGACCTCGCCGACCGCGCCCTCGGCATCGACGCCATCCGCCAGCTGGTGGCCGGCGCGGGGATCGGAGCCATCCTCGGCTCGCTCAGCTCCCTCTTCTACCTCGTCATGATGATGGGCTACAGCGTCCCCCTGGCGCTCCTCGGCATCGCCCTGACCCTCGTCTTCGTCAGCTTCACGACCTCGGCGAACCTCCTCCAGCTCCGCTCGCAGCGCGACCAGCTGATGGTCCGCGGCCAGATCTCGGGCCTCGTCCTCCAGCTCATCTCCGGCGTCGGGAAGCTCCGGGTGAGCGGCGCCGAGAACCACGGCTTCCGCGTCTGGGCCACCTCCTTTGCCCAGCAGCGGCGCCTCGCCTTCCGCTCGGGGAACATCCAGAACGCCGTCCAGGTCTTCAACTCGGGCTTCCCGGTCATCTCCTCGATCTGCATCTTCGCCCTCCTGGCGAACGTCCAGAAGGGGGGCGGGGGGAGCCTCACCACGGGCGACTTCATCGCCTTCAGCGCGGCCTACACGCTCTTCCTCACCGCCATGCAGTCGCTCAGCGACGCGTCGCTCTCGCTCCTCAAGGCCGTCCCCATCTGGGAGCGCCTCGTACCGATCCTCACCGCGGAGCCCGAGGTGGACGAGTCGAAGGCCCCCCCCGGCCCCCTGAAGGGCGAGATCGAGATCTCGCACGTCAGCTTCCGCTACGCCGAGGACACCCCGTGGATCCTGAAGGACGTCTCGCTGAAGATCCGGGCCGGCGAGTTCGTCGCATTCGTCGGCGGCTCCGGCTGCGGGAAGTCCACGCTCATGCGCCTCATGCTCGGCTTCGAGAAGCCGGCCAAGGGGTCGATCCTCTACGACGGGCAGGACCTCTCGACCCTCGACGTCCGTCTCGTCCGGCAGCAGCTCGGCGTCGTCCTGCAGGACTCGCGCGTCCTCCCCGTGGACATCTTCCGGAACATCGTCGGCTCGAGCTCCCGGACGCTCGACGACGCCTGGCAGGCGGCCGAGGCCGCGAGCCTCGCGGACGACATCCGCGAGATGCCGATGGGGATGCACACCTACGTCAGCGAGGGGGGCGGCGGGCTCTCCGGCGGCCAGAAGCAGCGCCTCATGATCGCGCGCGCGGTCGTCAACCGGCCGAAGGTCCTCTTCCTCGACGAGGCCACGAGCGCCCTCGACAACAAGGCGCAGGCGATCGTCACCGAGAGCATGGACAAGATGCACTCGACGCGCATCGTCATCGCCCACCGGCTCAGCACCATCGTCAACGCGGACCGGATCTGCTACCTGCAGGACGGCGTGGTCGCCGAGTCGGGCAGCTACAAGGAGCTGATGGAGAAGGACGGCCTCTTCGCCGCGCTCGCCAAGCGGCAGATCGTCTGAGCGCCGTGGACCGGACGGAGCTCCTGCGTGCCGCCGGCGCCCCGGAGGCCGTCCTCGACGAGCTCCTCGCGTACGACACCCCGCTCCTTCCGGGCGACGCCGCCCGGTCCGCCCCGATCCCCGAGGACGACGAACGCCACCTCGAGGCCTGGGGGCTCTACCTCGAGGACGCGGCGGCGGCGGGCGTCGTCCCGGCCCTCGCCCGCCGGCTCCCCCAGCTCCGCTTCCCGGTCCGCGAGGGGATCAGCGCCACGGCGTCCTACCGGGCCGCCACCCGGGAGGGGATCTTCCCGGCGGAGGGCGATCCCGAGGCGTCCGGCCTCCCCCTCGTCCGGCCCGACCTCGTCTCGCTGACGCTCCACCCGACCCTCGCGGGGCGCTTTCCCGTCCTCGTGGCCGGCGAGCGCTCCGACTTCGAGAACCTCGTCCGCGCCTTCGCCGCGCGGAACGAGCCGGTGCCCGTGCCGGCCTCGATGGGCGCCTGCCTCGTGAAGGGCTTCAACAACTGGGACCGGCTGAACGCCTGGCGGGCGTCCTGGGAGGCCGCGCACCCGGACGGGGACTGGGAGGCGGAGTGGCCGGCCGTCGTCGAGAGGAAGGAGCTGTACGAGGACCGCTTCGTCGTCCTCTCCTCCGGCCCCTACAGCGGCGTTCCCGCGGCGGACGCCGGCTTCCCGGAGCCGGAGTGGCGGGACCTCTCCCTCCGGATCCGCCGGGACCACGAGGCGACGCACTACCTCACCCTCCGCGCCGCCGGCCTCTCGCGGAACAACCTGCTCGACGAGGTCCTCGCCGACTGGGTCGGCCTCGTCCGGACGTTCGGGCGGTACGACGAGCGCCTCGCCCTCCTCTTCTTCGGGCTCGAGCGGTACCCCGCCTACCGCGAGGGAGCGCGCCTCGAGAACTACCGGGGCAAGCCCCCCCTCTCGGACGCCGCCTTCGGCGTCGTGAAGCGGCTCGTCCACGACGCGGTCGGGAACCTCGCGGCCGTCGACGCGGAGACGCCCCGCGCCTTCCGCGACGGCCCGGCGCTGGCCCGCCGCGTTCTCCTCCTCGCCTCGCTCTCCCTCGCCGAGCTCGCCGCCCCCGGGCTCTCGGGGCGGCTCGCCCGCCTCGCGCCGTCCCCGGACCTCGCCCTCGAGGTCCGGCCCGACCTCGACGGCGTCGCCGCGGCCGGCGAGGCCTTCGCCCGGTTCGCGGCGGAGCACGGCGTCCCCGGACGAACGATCGCCGACCTCCGCGTCGTCCTGGACGAGATCCTGTCGAACGTCGTGAAGTACGCCTTCGGGAAGCGGCGGAAGACGCCGATCGGGCTCACGGCCCGCGTCTCGGAGGGCCTCCTGACGCTCACCGTCGCCGACCGCGGCCGCGCGTTCGACCCCCTCGCCCGCGCCGAGCCGGACGTCGCCGCGCCCCTTCCCGAGCGCCCCGTCGGCGGCCTCGGGATCCTGCTCGTCAAGCGCCTGACCGACTCCCAGTCCTGGACGCGCGCCGGCGGCGTCAACCGTCTGACGCTGACGAAGCGGGTCGACGCCTGATCGTCTAGACCCGGAAGACGAACTTCTGGGGCCCGACCTGGATGGCGTCGCCGTCCTTGAGGGGGCGCTTCTTCACCTTCTCCCCGTTCACGAAGACGCCGTTCTCGGAGTCGAGGTCGAGGATGACGAAGCCGTCGGCCTCCCAGACGAGCTCGGCGTGCTTGCGCGACACCTCGGAGAAGGGGACCTGGATGTCGGCCTTCGGCGAGCGGCCGAGGACGGTGATCCCCGGCTTCAGGACGTGCTCCTGTCCCGGCTTGTCGTCGACCATCACGACGAGCCGCGGCATGGCGAGGACGACCGTGGGTCCCGGGGCGTCCGCGGCGATGCTGACGCCCGGTCCCCGGCCGGCGCGCGGCG
>DAOMFB010000143.1:0-7255 GCA_035429585.1 Thermoanaerobaculia bacterium | reverse complement strand
CGGAGCGGGGCGTCCGAGCCGGCACGTATCTCGCCGAGGAGGCCGATCTCGCCGAAGACGACCGTCCCCGGGGGGAGCGCCTTCCCGAGGAGGCTTCCGGAGACCGCGGCCGCGACGGCGAGGTCCGCGGCCGGCTCGGCGCTCTCGGCGCCGCCGGCCACGTTCAGGAAGACGTCGTGCCCCGACAGCTTCAGGCCGCCGTGGCGCTCGAGGACGGCGAGGAGCAGGGCGAGGCGCGTCCCGTCGAAGCCGATCGCCGTCCGGCGGGGGCTGCCGTACTTCGCCTCGACCGTGAGCGCCTGCACCTCGAGGAGGAGCGGCCGGGTCCCCTCCACGCCCGCGAGGACGGCCGAGCCGGGGCGCGAGCCCGCGCCCGTGCCGAGGTAGAGCGACGACGGGTTCGCCACCTCCACGAGCCCCGAGCCGGTCATCTCGAAGACCCCGAGCTCGTGGACCGGACCGAACCGGTTCTTGAGCGCGCGGACGACGCGGTGGGCGTGGAACCGCTCCCCTTCGAAGGAGAGGACGGCGTCCACGAGGTGCTCGAGCGTCTTCGGCCCGGCGAGGGTCCCGTCCTTCGTGACGTGGCCGATCAGGAAGACGGGGATCCCCGTCGTCTTGGCGAAGGCGAGGAGCCGTCCGGCGCACTCCCGCACCTGCGAGACCGAGCCGGGCGTCCCGGCGGCCCCTTCGGAGGCGATCGTCTGGATGGAGTCGACGACGACGGCGCCGAACTTGCCGGCCCCGGCGGCGTCGAGGATCCGCCCCAGCTCCGTCTCCGGCAGGAGGAAGAGTCCCGAGGCGAGGGCGCCGGCGATGCCGAGCCGGTCGGCGCGCATCTTCACCTGCCGCGCCGACTCCTCGGCCGTGACGTAGAGGACGGGGCCGAGGCGCACGGCAAGGCGGGAGGCCACCTGGAGGAGGAGGGTCGACTTGCCGATCCCCGGTTCGCCGCCGAGGAGGACGACCGATCCCGGGACGAGGCCGCCGCCGAGCGCCCGGTCGAAGTCGGCCACGCCCGTCGGGATCCGGGGGCGCTCCTTCGCGTCGACCTCGGCGAGCGGGATCGCGGACGGGCCCGCGCCGCCGGCACGGGGGGCCGAAGCCGAAGAGGCCTTCTCCTCGACGAGCGTGTTCCAGGCCCCGCACTCGGGGCAGCGCCCGAGCCAGCGCGGCGTCTGCGCCGTGCAGGCCGTGCAGGTGAAGACGGTGACCGGCTTCTTCGCCACGCCCGGAGGCTACCCGAGGCGGGCGCCCCGGGGATAGCCGTCAGAGGAACTTCGACTGCGTCTCGACGACGCGCCCCCCGCGCACGAGGATCCTCGCCACCCGCGGACCGACGCCGACGAGGAGCTCCCAGGGGACCGTGCCGGCGGCGGCCGCGGTCTCCTCGACGCCGAGGCGCGTCCCCTGTCCCCGGCCGAAGAAGAGAGCCTCGTCCCCCCGCCGCGGCGGCTCGGGAAGGTCGGTCGCGTCGACGGCCGTCATGTCCATCGACACGCGCCCGGCGATCGGGCAGCGCCGGCCGTGGATCAGGACGCACCCCGTCCCCGCGAGCGACCTCGGGATGCCGTCGGCATAGCCCGCCGGGACGAGCGCGACCGTCGTCTGGCGCGCGCAGACGAAGGTCCCTCCGTAGCCGATCCGCGTTCCGGCGGGGACGCGCTTGACCTGGTCGACGGCGGAGAGGAACGTCATGACGTCCCGGAGGGAGTCCGAAAGAGGGAGGCCGGTAACCGGAGCGTAGAGAGCGAGGCCGGGGCGGACATGGCTCACCGAATAGAAGACTTTCTTAGAAGGTAAAGAAAGGCCCGAGAGCGTAGCTGCACTGTTGTCGGTGTGGATCATGGACGGCGCGTGGCCGGCCTCGCGGATCGCCGAGAGCATCTCCGAGAACTCGCGCGCCTGGGCCTCCGTTTGCGTTGAACCGAGTTCGTCCGCAGAGGCGAAGTTCTGAAACACCCCTTCTAGGAGAAGGTGCTCCTTGCCCCTGCGAAGAAGCTCGATCGAATCGCTCAGCTCTGACCGAAGGATCCCCAGCCTCGTCATCCCGGTGTCGAGCTTCAGGTGCAGGCGGAGCTCCATCCGCTTCGCCTCCACGAACTCCACCAGCTCACGAAGCTGCTCCGGGGAGTGGGCGTTCGGGGTCAGGCGGTTCCCGACGAGCGCCTCGAGCTGCTCGGGGCCGATCCAGCCCATGACGAGGATGGGCGCCGTGATCCCGCCCCGGCGCAGCTCCACCCCCTCCTCGACGACGGCCACGGCGAGGATCCCGGCGCCCTCCTCGACCAGCCGCTGTCCTACGGGGATCGCCCCGTGGCCGTAGCCGTCCGCCTTCACGACGGGCATGACGGCGACCCCGGGGGGCAGGGCGCGCCGCAGCGTCCGGAAGTTCCCGGCGAGCGCGTCGAGGTCGACGACGGCACGGGTCGGCCGGAGGTTCACGGCGGGCTCAGTAGCCGGGCGCTTCGGAGATCTGCGCCAGGTCGGAGAAGCGCGTGTACTCCCCCGACCAGCCGAGCGTGAAGCGGTCCGTCGGGCCGTTCCGCTGCTTGGCGATGATCACGTCGCAGACGTTCTTCTGGTCCGTGTCCTTGTCGTAGTACTCGGGGCGGGAGAGGAAGATGACGACGTCGGCATCCTGCTCGATGGCGCCCGACTCGCGGAGGTCCGAGAGGACGGGCTCCTTCTCCGTCCCCCGCTGCTCGGTCCGGCGCGAGAGCTGCGACAGGGCGATGACCGGGACCTCCAGCTCCTTCGCGATCGCCTTGAGGCCCCGCGAGAAGGCCGAGACCTCCTGAGTCCGGTTCTCCACCTTGCCGCGGGTCCCCATGATCTGGAGGTAGTCGACGAAGAGGGCGTCGAGGCCGTGCCGCTGCTTGAGCTGCAGGGCCCGCGCGCGCATCTCGAGGAGGGTGATGGCCGGCGTGTCGTCGATGAAGAGCTTCGCGTCGCGGATCTTCTGCAGGGTGAAGAAGAGCGCCTTCTTCTCGTCCTTCGAGATCCGTCCCTCGCGGAGGCGCTGCAGGTTCACGCGCGCCTCGGAGCACTGGATCCGGAAGCCGACCTGCTGGGCCGACATCTCGAGGGAGAAGAAGCCGACGGTGTAGGGCTGGTGGATGGCGAGCTGCGCGGCGATGTTCAGCGCGAAGGCGCTCTTCCCCATCCCGGGGCGCGCGGCCACGACGATGAGGTCGCTCTTCTGGAACCCCTGGGTGAGGGCGTTCAGCCGCGTGAAGCCCGTCGGCAGCCCCGTCAGCATGGTGCCGCGGCCGTGGATCCGCTGGATCTCCTCCTCGTTCCGCTCGGCGATCCGGGCCAGGGGGACGAAGCCCCCGCGGATGGAGCCCTTCGCGATCTCGACGAGCTGGCGCTGGGCGTTCTCGAGGACGACCTCGGCGTCGGGCGCCTCCATCGCCTCGCGGATGGCCTGGCGCGACTGCTGGATGACGGCGCGCCGGAGGGACGACTCGCGGATCAGGCGGGCGTAGGCCTCGACGTTCTCCACGTCGGGGACGCGGTCCACGAGTCCCGCGAGGTACGACGGCCCCCCCGCGCGGTCGAGCTTCCCCTTCTTCTCCAGCTCGCTCTGGACCGTGATCAGGTCCCGCGCCTCGTTCCGGTCCGCGAGCGTCAGGAAGGCCTCGTAGACGAGCCGGTGGGGCTCGGCCGCGAAGTCCTCGGGCACGAGGAACTCCATGACGCGGGAAAGGAGCCCGCCGTCGATCAGGAGGGCGCCGAGCAGGCTTCGCTCGGCGTCGGGCTGCGCCGGGAGCGTCTCGGGCTCGCGCGGGACGGCGGGGACGATGGCGGACATGGGGAGGGAGATTCTTACCCGAATCGGGCCGGCCGGCGCCAGCCCCCTTTTCGGGCCGTCAGACGCCCGCCCGGGCGGGGGCCGGGGCGCGGAGGGCCTCCGCCACGAGCGCCTCCTGCTCGTGCTCGAAGGCGTGGTGGGAGCCCGGGGCCGGGCTGGCCAGGGAGCGGCGACCGACGTAGCGGAGACCCCGCGCGGCGGGAACGCCCTCCGCGAGGCCGTCGAGGAACTGCTCGCGGACGAAGCGCCAGCCCCCCATGTTCTGCGGCTCCTCCTGGACCCAGGCGAGCTCGGCCGAGGCGGGGTACCGGGCGAGGACCGCCCCCAGCTCGCGCCCGGGGAACGGGTAGTACTGCTCCAGCCGGACCACGGCGACGTCCTCGCGCCCGGACTTCTCGCGCCCCGCGAGGAGGTCGTGGACGACCTTGCCGCTCGCCATCACGACGCGGCGGACGCCCGCCGCCCCTCCGGCGCCGAAGGCCGCGTCGTCGAGGACGGGGTGGAACGTCCCGTCCGCCAGCTCGTCGAGAGTCGAGACGACCTTCGGGTGCCGGAGAAGGCTCTTCGGCGCCATCAGGACGAGCGGGCGGCGGACGTCGCCCGTCATCTGCCGGAGGAGGACGTGGTGGTACTGCGCCGGCGTCGAGACGTTCGCCACGCGTAGGTTCTCCTCGGCGCAGAGCGTCAGGAAGCGCTCCAGGCGGGCGGAGGAGTGCTCGGGCCCCTGGCCCTCCTGCCCGTGCGGCAGGAGCAGCACGAGGCCGCAGCGCTGGTTCCACTTCTGCTCCGAGCCCGAGATGAACTGGTCGATGACGACCTGGGCGCCGTTGGCGAAGTCGCCGAACTGCGCCTCCCAGAGGACGAGCGTGGAGGGGTCGGCGACCGAGTAGCCGAACTCGAAGCCGAGGACGGCGTTCTCGGAGAGGAGGGAGTCGATCACCTCGAACTCCGCCTGCCGCCCCGGCGCCACGTGGTTCAGCGGGACGTACTCCACGCCCGTCCGGTGGTCGGCCAGGACCGCGTGCCGGTGGCTGAAGGTCCCGCGACCCGAGTCCTGCCCCGAGAGCCGGACGGGCGTCCCGCTCATCAGGAGCCGGCCGAAGGCGAGCATCTCGGCTCCCGCCCAGTCGATCTCGGGGCGGCCGCCGGCGTACTCGGCCCGCTTCTTCAGCACGGGCCGGAGCTTCGGGTGGATCTCGAAGCCCGGGGGGACGTTCGAGACGGCCTCGACGACCTTCAGGAGGGTCGCCCGCGGGTCGAGGCCCGGGTCGATCCGCGGCGCGGGGGGCGCCGCGAGCGAGTCGACGAACGACGCCTTCGTCCGGCCGCCCGCCGAGGCGTCGAAGGCGGCCTGGAGCTTCCCGCGCTCCTCGGCCCAGAGGGCGTCGACCTCGTCCGGCGTGATTCGCCGGTCGCGGAGGAGCTGCTCGCCGTACACGCGCGCGGTCGACGGGTGCGCCTTGATCTTCTGGTAGAGGAGCGGCTGCGTGTAGCTCGGCTCGTCCCCCTCGTTGTGCCCGTAGCGCCGGTAGCAGACGAGGTCGACGACGACGTCCCGCTTGAAGCGGCACCGGTAGTCGAGGGCGACGTCGACCGCGTGCAGGACCGCCTCCGGGTCGTCCCCGTTCACGTGGAGGACGGGCGCCTGGATCATCTTCGCGACGTCGGTGCAGTACGTCGAGGTCCGCGCGTCGATCGGGCTCGTCGTGAAGCCGATCTGGTTGTTCACGACGACGTGGACCGTCCCGCCCGTCCGGTAGCCGTGGAGCTGGGACATGTTCAGGGTCTCGGCCACCACCCCCTGCCCGGCGAAGGCGGCGTCGCCGTGGACCAGGACCGGCATCACCGTCTCGTGGTTCCGGTCCCCGAGGCGCGTCTGCTTGGCGCGGACCATTCCCTCGACGACGGGATCGACCGCCTCGAGGTGGCTCGGGTTCGGCGCCACGCCGACGGCGACGCGTCCGCCCCCGGGGGCCTCGTGGACGCCGGCGGCGCCGAGGTGGTACTTCACGTCGCCCGAGCCCTGGATCGAGGCCGGGTCGGGCACGTCCTCGAACTCCGCGAAGATCTGGCCCACGGGCTTGCCGACGATCGTCGTGAGGACGGTCAGGCGGCCCCGGTGCGACATCCCGATGACGACCTCTCCGATCCCCTTCTCGGGGCACCGGTCGAGGAGGCGCGAGATGAGCGGGATGGCCGACTCGCCCCCTTCGAGCGAGAAGCGCTTGTGCCCGACGTACTTCGTGTGGAGGAACTTCTCGAAGGCCTCGGCCTCCACCAGCTTCCGGAGGACCTTCTTCCGGTCGCCGTCCGTGAGGGAGGCCCGGTTCCGCGTCGACTCCATCCGCTCCAGGAGCCACTGCTTCTGGGCCGGGTCCGCGTTGTACATGAACTCGGCGCCGACCTTCCCGCAGTAGGTCTGGCGGAGGATCTCGAGGATCTCGCGGAGGGTCGCCTGCTGGGTCCCGCCGAGCCCGCTCGTCGCGAACGGCCGGTCGAGGTCCCACATCGTGAAGCCATAGCTGTGCGGGTCGAGGTCGCGGTGGTACGGGACGTCCTCGCCGCCCCCCAGCGGATCGAGGTTCGCCACGAGGTGGCCGCGGACCCGGTAGGCGTTGATGAGGGCGCCGACGCGCGCCTGCTTCTCGACGGCCTCCATGTTCCGGCCGCCCGCCGCCAGGAACGGCGGGTTCAGGTCCTTCTCGAAGCGGACCGGGCGGTATGGCACCTTCAGGTCGTGGAAGATCCGCTCGTAGAAGCTGTCGCCCCCGAGGAGGAGCATCTCGAGCGTCGCGAGGAACTGCCCCGACTCGGCCCCCTGGATGATCCGGTGGTCGTAGGTCGAGGAGACGTTCATGACGCGCGAGATGCCGATCGCCGAGAGGACCTCGTCGGGCATCGCCGCGAACTCGGCCGGATAGTCCATCGCCCCCGTGGCCACGATCGTCCCCTGCCCGGGCATGAGGCGCGGCGCCGAGGCGGTCGTCCCGACGGTGCCGGGGTTCGTCAGCGAGATCGTGGTCCCCGCGAACGCGTCGGGCGCGATCTGCCCGGACCGGGCCTTCCCCACCATCGCGTCGAAGGCGTCGAGAAGCTGCTCGAAGGTGAGGGACTCGGCCCCCTTGATGTTCGGGACGAGGAGGGTCCGGGACCCGTCCTTCTTCGCCACGTCGATGGCGATGCCGAGGTTCACGACCTTTCGCCGGATCCGGACCGGGCGGCCGTCCGCCTCGGCGTAGGCGTCGTTCATCCCCGGGTGCTTCTCGAGGGCGCGAAGGATCCCCCAGACGACGAAGTGGGTGAAGGAGATCTTCGACTTCCCGAGCACCTCGCGGTGCCGGTTCAGGATCCGCCGGTTCTCCTCCATCGTCTTGGCGGCGATCTGCCGGTTCGACGTTGCGGTCGGAACGGCCAGGGACGCGTCCATGTTCCGCGCCA
>DAOMFB010000142.1:0-7310 GCA_035429585.1 Thermoanaerobaculia bacterium | reverse complement strand
GGGGGGCCGGGCGACGGTGAAGTCGCCTCCCTCGGCCTTCAGCCGGTGGGTCTTCCGGGCGTGCGGGTGCTCGCCCCGGGTCGCCGCGTCCCCCTGTCCGCGGAGATCCACGCGCCCGCGCCGGAACAGGTACTCGAGGAAGGCCTGCGCCGCGGCTTCGTCCGTCGCCTCGGGGACGGGGCCGGCGCTCGGGGCGGCCGAGCTCGCGCGGAGGGCGGGCGTACCCGAGGCGGACTGGACGTGGATGCGGCCCGCGCCGAGGGCGAAGTCGTCGGCGGGGAGGGAGACGGTCTTCACGCCCGCCGCCGCCGCGGCAGCCGCCCGGCCCCTGACAGCGGGACGAACCGTCTCGGGCCGGAGCTCGGCAGCCGCCTTCAGGGACAGGATGCCGCGCCGGACGAACGCGCTCCGAAGGGCGCTCGAGTACTTCCCCGAAAAGTGCGCCTCGTCGGCCGAGATCATGTGGGCCGCCACCTGGCTGTAGTAGCCGGGGACGACAGGAGCCGAGCGGATCGCGTCGACGAGGAGGGCGCCGGCGTCGCGGCCGGCCGAAACGAGCGCGGCGTCCGTGGCCGGCGAGGCGATCGTCGAGACCATTCCCCCCAGGGCCTCGAAGAAGCCGGCGGTGAAGACGCGTGAGAAGGAGTGCGGCTCGGAGGTGAGGTGCGAGGCCGGGCCGTAGGGAGGGATGGTGAGCGGGTCGCGGTAGAAGAACGAATTCACCGCGTTTCGCAGGCAGTCCCGGTCGACGGCGTCGGGCTGCCCCTGCCGGATGGCCCAGCCGAGCTGCTCGGCCAGGCGCGAGAGGCGCGAGGCGCGGTAGAGGATTCCCCCCGTCTCGGAGAGGACCGCCTTGCGCAGGGTCGGCACCTGGAGGCCCGCGAGGAGGCTGCTCACGTCGCCGAAGGCCTCGTGGAAGGCGGCCACCTCGGCGCTCATGGCGTCCCAGAGCTCCGGGCGGACGGAGTCGAGGATCGCGTGGCCCAGCTCGTGGCAGAGGACGTCGGGGCTCTCGCCCGAATACACGGTCTGGCCGGCCACCTTCTCGTGGAAGAACCAGAGGCCTTTCCGGTCGTAGTAGGCGTTCAGCTCGACGCCGTGGTCGAGCGTCACCTTCAGCGTGCCGCCGGGCTCCCACTTCGTGCCGGCCGGCACGAGCGCGCCCCAGAAATCCGCCCCCCGCCGCAGGGCCACGGCCGCGTTCCAGTACCGGAAGTCGGCCGTCTCCTTCGCGTAAGCCTTCGGTGCAGGCGCCGTACCCGTCAGGGCGAGGGGATAGGGCTTCGCCCCGAGCGCAGGGACGGGCGCCGGAATCGCCTTCCCGGCCGCGACGGAGAGGGGATCGTCTTCCCAGGCGAGAACGGATGGGCCTCCCGCGGCGGGACGGGCGATACGTCGCCTACGGGCGGGCCTCCTGTCGGCAGCTCTGCCTCTCATGGAGCTCCTCCTGAAGAGAGTCGTTGGAACCGCGCGGCGTGCTTCGCAAAGAGACGATTCACGTCACAGTGAAAGGCGGGCACGCGTCCACCCCCGGAGGCGATCGCGAAGGGACAGACGACGCACGTGGTCTGGTATCTGCATCGTGAGCACGGACCGGCCGGCCCAAGCCGAACCTCGGGCCGAGCGAATTGCAGGAGACGTCTCGCACGCCTTTCGCGTCTCTGGAGGGCCGACGGAAGGTCGGAATCCGTCACACGAGGACCTTCTAGAGCCCTCGCGATGCGACGAACGGCCCGCGGCCGCACTCCGAGAACGGACGGTGCGAACACGCCGCAGGGAGCCAGCGTACCGTCAACGTCCACGAAGATCAGACTGTGACTTCCGCAGGAGCACGGTGAACCCCGTTCGACCACCGAAACCGCCGCCTCTCTGAAGGGCCCGAAGGGAGTTCTCCCGAAGCGTCGAAACGCCTCGGCCGAGAGACGCACGATCTCCGCCAGTTGTCGGTTCAGCTCCTTTGCGTGGGCTCCATCCCACGACGCGTCGTCAAGGATCACCGGAACGAAACGAACGTCCCGAACGTCCCGGTCAAGAAAGTACGAAAACGAGGCCGCGAGATGCCGGACGTTTCCGGGGGTCAGTGTCGCCAGAATGGCCACCCTCGTTCGGAAATACCGCGGATGGTCCCGTCGCAGATGGCGGAGGAGGGCATCGAGACGTCCAAAGCTTCCCGGGCTCCGGCCGTCCTGTGCGGGCGCAACGCCGTCAAAGGAAAGCACAATACGGACATCCCGACTCGCGAGGAATCTCGTCATCCTCTCGTCGAGTCGGGTGCCGTTTGTGACGAGGTGAACGTCCGGTTTCATGCCTCGTGGTGCCCGGTCCCGGACGAGGTCCAGAGCGCGCCGGACGAGTGGAGCGGCGAGGAGGGGCTCTCCGCCGAAAAGCTTCAGTCGGGGCCGATCGAGTCGCGATGAGAAGAGCAACCGGAGGGCCGCATCGAGCACCTCTCGCGGCATCTCGCGCGGCCCTCTTCGCTTCTGCAGACAGTACGAGCACCGGAGGTTGCATCCGGTCGTGAGCATCACGTCCACCGTGTGGACGCCGGGGTCCAGCAAGTCTTCGGAGCGCAAAGCGCCACCTCGAGTTGCTGCGCTCTGACTCGTCGAGGAGAGGCCTATGGCGAGCACGGCGCCCGAGGAGGCCTCACTTGCCGCGCCGGCGCTTGGGAGTCGGCTTCCGGGGGCCCCTCTTCCGCATCGCACGAAGCACGGCCAGCAGGATCTCTGCCTCGGCCCGCTCAGGGGACAGACCGATCAGCCAGCATTCCCAGTCTTCGATGATGCGTCCTTGGCGAGTCGCCGTCAGTTCGACATCGAGTCGGAGCTTGCCCTTCCGTGGGTAGATCCAGAGAACGGCATCCGCCAGCCTCTTCGACAACGAGACGAGTGCTCTCATGACAACCGTCGCATCCGTCGTTATCTTGGCCATTGAGGCCTCCTTTCCTGAGCGGTCCGTGGAGAGGGATGCGGGCGCCCCTCACCGCCCCCTGCGGGACGCCGTCGTGATCCAGATGTTTCCTTTCAGCTCCGTGACATCCGTCGCGAGGAAGCGGCCGTCCCGGCTGAGACTGAGGTTCCCGAGGCCGGACCGGTCGCCCAGGACGAGGCGAGGATTCAGGAGGGCCATGTTCCCGGACTCGATCTCGACACGGCGTGCATGAAGAAGAGCCGTCCCGAAGAGGCCAGAGACCAGCAGGGCCGACCCATCCGGCTCCCATGCCAGGTGCCGTGCTCCTGCACTCCGCGTCACCCGGCGAGGGCTAGCGCCGGGAAGGGCCTCGACGATCCAGGCATCTTCGTCACGCACGAAGGAGATCCGCCGGGCGTCCGGTGACCAGACGGGAAACAGGTCTATCGAGTCACTTCCCGTAAGGCTCCACGCTGGTCCGGAGGGAAGCCCGGTTCGAAGCGGAAGTATCCAGATGTTCAGGTGGCCGGCACGGTCCGATACGAAGGCGAGCCGGGTACCGTCCGGCGAATAGGCCGGATGAAGGTTGTTTCCCGGACCCTCAACGATGGGAACCGGGGCGCCTCCGCTCAACGGAGCGGCCCAGATCTCGCGATGGCTCTCCCGTTTCCGGAAGAAGGCGATCCAGTGACCGTCCGGGGAGAAGGACGGCGTGGCAGGTCCCGGATCGATTCGGGTGAGCCGCCTCGGGGCTTCCTTCCCCGTGCATCCCCCGTCGAGGACTTCGAGCCAGAGGTCGTCCGTTCCAAGCCGCGTGGATGTGTAAGCAACGGCGCGACCGTCCAGGGCGATCGTGGGGGACCTGTCATCCCGGCTGCTGGCGATCCGACAGACTCCTCCTGTCTTTCGATCGACCACGAGAACATCGCGGTCCGGCGCAACGCTTGAGAAGAGAAGCTGGGTGCCATCCGGAGAGAATGACGGATGGTTGGATACGCCAGCTCCCGCCAGAATCCGTTCCGGCGGACTTCCATCCAGGGCCACTCGCCAGATGGACTGCGGCTGAACCCGGTAGGAGCTGAAGAAGACGAAGGCGCCGTCCGGCGAGAAGGCCGGTTCTCTGTCCCACTTTCCGTCGTGCGTGAGCTTCCGGGCTCTTCCTCCGCCTGCGGGTATCAGCCAGAGATTGTGGAAGTCCGCATAACAGAGCTGCCGGCCATCCGGAGACCACGACGGGTCCCGGTGCTCCAGCTCACCGTCCGTGTCTCCCGTCACGCGCTCGGCTTTCGATGGATCCCCCAGCGGCGCGACCCAGATGCGGGGAAGACCGCCTGGAGCACGACGTACGAATGCCAGCCGCGTGCCGTCCGGCGAGATGGCCGGACTGTCGCCGTCCTCTAGGATTGGTGTGGGACTTCCTCCCAGGCGCGAGATCTTCCAGACCGACGAAACACCTTCTCGCTCGGACGTGAAGGCAATCTCGCGACCGTTCGGGAGCCAGACGGGTCGCCGGTTCAGCCCGGGGCCGTTCGTCAGTCGAAGAGGTTCGCCGCCATCGGCGTCGACGACCCAGATTTCCGGATTCCCGGACGCATTCGAGCTGTAGGCCACCAGAGTCCCGTCGGGCGAGAGGGCCGGCTCCGCCTCCCAGCCCGGCGCGCTCGTGAGCTGCCGGGGAGGCCCCCAGACCACGTCTGTTGCGGCCCCCTTTGCCCCGAGATGCGGCTTCACGAAGACGACGGCCGCCACGACTGCACAGAGCAGGGCAGCGACGACACTCGCCCCCACCACGAGCGGCCGCCGACCCACGGGCCCCGGCCTCTCTCCCGACCTCACGGCGGGCTGCTCGTCCGAGGAGATGCTCCGGAGCGCCAGCGCAAGGTCGTGCGCCGCGTGGAAGCGGTCCTCGGGGCGCTTCTCCAGGCAGCGGGAGGTGATGCGCGAAAGCGACGGCGGAACCGGGATGCGGACCGTGTCGAGGGAATCCGGCTCGCCGCTCAGGATGGCCGAGATCGTGTCGGCCGGCGTCGCGCCGGTGAAGGGGCGGCGGCCCGAGAGCATCTCGAAAAGGACGCACCCGAGGGCGAAGATGTCGGTCCGGCCGTCCACCTTCAGCCCGCGGAGCTGCTCGGGGGCCATGTACGCGAGCGTTCCAACGACCTCGCCCTCCATCGAGAGCGCGCCGCCCGGCCGCGCGGTGACCGTGACGGCGTCCCTCAGGACCGGCTCGGTGGACTTGGCGAGGCCGAAGTCGAGGACCTTCACCCTGCCGTCGGCGGTGACGAAGACGTTCTCGGGCTTGAGGTCCCGGTGGACGATTCCCGCCGCGTGTGCAGAGGCGAGGCCGTCGGCGATGGACGCCGCGATCTCGGCCGTCTTCCGCCAGCCGAGGGGCTCGCCGGCCATCCGGTCGCGGAGCGTCTCCCCCTCGAGCAGCTCCGTCACGACATAGAAGCGGCCGTCGCTCTGTCCGAAGTCATGAATGTCGAGGATGTTGGGATGGGAGAGCGCCGCGAGGGCGCGGGCCTCCTTCTCGAACCGGGCGACGCGGCGGGGGTCCTGCGAGACCGCCTCGGGGAGTATCTTGACCGCCACCTGCCGCCCGAGGCGCGTGTCGCGCGCGCGGAACACCTCGCCCATGCCTCCGGCGCCGAGGGGGGCGAGGACCTCGTACGGTCCGAGGCGAGTTCCCGCGGGAAGGCCCATCGGCGTCGCCTTCCTGGGTCGAAGGGAAGGAGCGGGGCCGTGTCCCCCCGGCGCGGCTTCGTTCGATCCGCCGGCCCGACCGGGTCGTGTTACTGCGGAGATTCTATTCCCGTCGGCGCCCCAGGAGCCTGAGGACTCGCGCTGCCCTCCGTTGCCACGGCGCGAGTCCCCCTATGATTCCCTCGTGTTCGAGAATCTCCGGCTCGGGAGGGCCGCCGCGGGCAACGCGGCGGCCTGACGTGGGCGTCGCCTCATGACCGTCCCAGGCGCCCCGCCGGCCGCCGTGCCCCGACCCCGCTACCGATTCGGCGACTTCGTCGTCTCGCCGGGGCGCCGGCTTCTGCTGCGCGGCGGGATCGAAGTGCCGGTCATTCCCCGCTACTTCGACGTGCTCGTCCTCCTCATCGAGCGCCGGCACGAAGCGGTCCACCGGCCCGAGATCATCGGCCGGGTCTGGACCGACGTCGTCGTCAGCGCCGGCGCGCTGAGCCAGGCCGTCCGCACACTCCGCCGCGCGCTCGGCGAAGACCCGCGCGCGTCGCGGTTCATCCGGACCGTGGCGCGCTATGGCTACCAGTTCGTCTTTCCCGAAGTGGTCGAGGAGGACGACGGCGCCGGTCCGGCCGCGCCCGGCCCGCCCGACATTCCGGGGGAGCCCGACTCGCCCGCGAACGCTCCGGAACCCGGCCTCCCCGCCGCCGACCCCTTCGAACCGCTCCTCAGGGTCCTTCTCGAGAGGAGCGCAGGTCAGGACGCCACCGACGAGGAGCGACGCGACGCCGCCACGCAGCTGCACGCCCTGGGAACGGCCGAGGCTCTCCGGCGCCTCGACAGGCGCCCAGGCCATGACGAGGCCCGGGCCTTTCTGCGTGAGACGCGCTGGGACGTCGCCGGCGCGGGAGAGGTTCCGCTTCTTGGCCCTGAAGGAAGCCTCTCGTCGGTCCTGGCCGTCGTCCGGCTCCGGCTGCGGGAAGCCGCGCGACTGGTGGCAGGACGATGGGCGGGGGCGACGCTCGGTGGAGCCGGGGCGGGGGCGGTGGCCGGGCTCGTGGGGGGCCTCGCCCTCCTCCTCTCCGAATCCGGCGCGGCGGCGAGCCTTCCCCTGGCCCTGGCTCTCGTCGGGGCGGCGGCCGGAGCGGGCGGGGCCTGCGGCAGCGGGGCGGGCCTCGCGGCCCCGGAACGGCTCGCGCGGTCGCCCCGGACCCTGGCCCTTCTTCTCGCCGGGGGCGCCGCCGGAGCCGCGACGGGAGCCCTCGCACACGCCTCCGTCCTGGCGCTCCTCAGCGCCGTCTTCGGACAGGGCCTTGGAGGCGTGGGAGGCTGGGCCGAAGGGCTCTCGATCGGGATGGCCGCGGGGGCGGGGTACGCCATCGCCACCCGGGGGCTCCGGGGCGGGGGACTCGCCACGCCGAGGCACGCGGCCCGCGTCCGCGCGGCGCTTCTCGCCGGGGCGTGCTGCGCCGTCGGGGGGCTCGCCGTGGCGCTGGCCGGAGGACGCCTCGTCGGTGCGAGCCTCGACCTGGTGGCCTCGGGCTTCGACGGGTCGCAGGTCGGCCTCGGGCCGATCGCGCAATGGCTCGGCGAGCAGGAGTTCCGGCCCGTCACGCGGGCCGTCGTCTCGGCGTTCGAGGGGCTGATGTTCGGGACGGGCCTCGTGGCCGGCCTGACCCACCGGCCGCGGCCCCGGACCGGGG
>DAOMFB010000141.1:0-7349 GCA_035429585.1 Thermoanaerobaculia bacterium | reverse complement strand
GGCGCTCCGCGTCCGCTTCCTCGCCTACACCCCGCGCGAGCGGGTCGTGGCCGCCGGCGCGCGTCTCCACGACGCCCTCGCGCGGGGCGGGCCCGGCGAGGTGTCGGTCCGGGAGCTGGGCGAGGGGCAGATGCTGGACGTGGACGGTGCCGGCGTCCTCCTCCTGACCCCCGAGGACGCGGACACCCTCTCCGGCGAGACGTTCGAGGGGACGGTGAAGCGCGCGGAGGCCCGTCTCCGGACGGCCGTCTCGGAGTCCCGGGAGTCGCGCGACGCCGAGCGGCTCCTGAGGGGGGGGCTTGCGGCGCTGGCGGCGACGCTGGTCGCGTGGCTCCTGCTGCGTGCCGCCGCGCTCCTCCGGCGGAAGGCCTCGTTTCACCTGGACCGCGCGCTCCGGAGCCGCCTCGAGGCCCTGCAGCAGCGGGCGCCCGGGGCCGTCCCGCACGAGCCGCTCCTCGGCCTCGCCCGCGGGGCGCTCCGGATCGTCTTCCTCCTCCTGGGGGCGCTCATCGTCGTCGCGTGGCTCGACTTCTCCCTGACCCGTCTCCCGTTCACGCGGCCCTTCGGCGAGCGCTTCAACGAGGTCCTTCTCGGCGCGGTCACGACCGGGGGGAAGGCCGTTCTCGGGACGATCCCCGGCCTTCTCGTGGCGGCGGTGATCTTCGTCCTGACCCGCTTCATCGCCAACGCCCTCGACTCGTTCTTCCGGCGCGTGGAGTCGGGTGCGATCACGGTCTCGTGGGTCGATCGCGACATCGCGCCGCCGACGCGGCGGATCGCGGTCTTCCTCCTCTGGGTCTTCGCCGTCGTCATGGCGTATCCGTATCTCCCGGGGAGCGGAACCGACGCCTTCAAGGGAATCAGCGTCCTCCTCGGCCTCATGGTGTCGCTCGGGGCGTCGAGCCTCGTGGGGCAGGGGGCGGCGGGCCTGATGCTGATGTACTCGCGGGCGCTGCGCGCCGGGGAGTGGGTCCGCGTGGGGGAGTCCGAGGGCAAGGTCACCTCGATCGGGATGCTCACGACGCGCCTCCGGACGGGGCTCGGGGACGAGATCGTCCTCCCGAACACGGTCGTCATGGCGGCCCGCGTCGAGAACTACACGCGCCTCGCCGGGGGCCGCGGGGTTCTCGTCAAGACGGGGGTCACGATCGGCTACACGGAGCCGTGGCGCCAGGTGGAGGCGCTCCTCCTCCTCGCGGCCGAGCGGACGGCGTCGCTCCGGAGGGACCCCGCGCCGGTCGTGGTCCGGCACGCGCTCTCGGACTTCTACGTCGACTACCGGCTCTACGCGTACACCGACGACGCCGACGGGCGGCTCACCGTCCTGTCGAACCTGCACGCGAACATCCTCGACGCCTTCAACGAGCACGGCGTCCAGATCATGTCGCCCCACTACTTCGGGGATCCGGCCCATCCGGCCGTCGTCCCGAAGGATCGGTGGTGGGCCGCCCCCGCCAGGGCCCCGGAGAAGCCGCCGCCGGGGTGACGCCGCGGCGGCCCTGCTAGACTTCGCCCCCCGTCGCGGACAGGTGGCCGAGTGGCTGAAGGCGGCGGTTTGCTAAACCGTTGTAGGGTCTTAAAGCCTTACCGGGGGTTCGAATCCCCCCCTGTCCGCCACCCCGCCAGTCGTATGCTTGTGTGAGCCCGTTCCGGAGGAGTGGCCGAGAGGTTTAAGGCGGCGGTCTTGAAAACCGTTGAACCGCAAGGTTCCGGGGGTTCGAATCCCTCCTCCTCCGCCAGGAAAGAACCCGCCGAAGTGAAACCCCGGAAAGCGTTTAGCCGTACAGAGGAGCGGGGAGGGGCCGGAGAGCGGCTCCTTCCCCGGAGTGAACACGCATGAGCCGCACCGTCAAGTGGGCGATCGGAGTCGGAGTCGTCCTCGTCCTGGTCCTCGTCGTCGTCGCGTCGGTCCGCGCACGCGAGAAGAACGTAGAGAAGGTGACGACGGCGAAAGCCGCCAAGGAAGAGCTGGTCTCGACGGTCTCCTGCAACGGCCGGATCCGGGCCCGCGTGAAGGTGGACATCTCCTCGCAGGTCATGGGGCAGATCGTGACGCTCGCCGTCCGCGAAGGGGACGAGGTCAAGAAGGGCGACCTCCTCCTCCAGATCGACAAGGTGCAGTACGACGCCAACGCCCAGGCGCAGCAGGCGGCGCTCGACGCCCTCTTCGCCCAGCGCGAGGCGGACCGGTTCAACCGGGAGCAGGCCGAACGCGACTTCGAGCGGGTGAAGAAGAACTTCGAGGCGAAGATCGACTCCGAGCAGAACCTCCAGAAGGCCCGGCTCGCCCTCGACTCCGCGATCGCCAGCGAGAAGGCGGACGAGCGCCGGATCGAGCAGGCCCGCCAGACCCTCCTCGCGAACCGGGACTCGCTCAGGAAGACGACGCTCGTGTCGCCGATCGACGGCATCGTGACGGCCCGCCCCGTCGAGCAGGGTGAGAACGCCATCATCGGCACGATGAACAACCCGGGCACCGTCCTCTTGACCGTCTCGGACATGTCGATCGTCGAGGCCGAGATGGAGGTGGACGAGACCGACATCCCCCACGTCAAGCTCGGGCAGAAGGCGAAGCTCTCCTTCGACGCCTATCCCGAGAAGAAGTACGACGGGACGGTGACGGAGATCGGCGGGAGCCCGATCACGAAGTCGGCCCTCGGCACCGACTCCTCCGCCGTCAACTTCAAGGTGAAGATCCACGTCCTCGAGCCGCCGAAGAACATCCGTCCCGGCTTCTCCGTCTCGGGACTGATCGAGACCGACCGCCGGCCGGACGTCCTCGCGATTCCGATCCCGGCCCTCGTCCTGGCCGACGAAACGACGCTCGTGAGGGCCGGGAAGGGGAAGAAGCCCGAGCCGACCCCGACGGCCGTGCCCGCGAAGGACGAGAAGAAGGATCCTCTGGCCGGCCCGAAGAAGAAGGAAGTCGAGGGCGTCTTCGTCGTGAAGAAGGACGGGACCGTCGAGTTCCGGAAGATCAAGACGGGGCTGACGGCCGAGCTGAAGGTGGAGGTGACCGAGGGGCTCGCCGAGGGGGAGGAGATCGTCACCGGGCCCTTCAAGGCCCTCCGGACGCTGAAGATCGGCGACCGGATCAAGGTCGACAACGCCGCGGCCCCCGGGGCGGGCAAGACCTCGTAGGGCGCCCATGCTCGTCGGGGAGCTTCTCCGCGTCGCGTGGCGGGCCGTCAAGGCGCACAAGCTCCGCTCCTTCCTGACCCTCCTCGGCGTCATCATCGGCGTCATGACGGTCATCGCCGTCGTGGCGGTCATCTCGGGGATGAACAACTACGTCGCGACGAAGCTCTTCACCGTCGCCCCGGACGTCTACGCGGTGTCGCGGTTCGGGATCATCACCTCCCACGAGCAGTTCGTGCAGGCCCTCAAGCGGAAGCGGATCGAGAAGCGCGAGGTGGAGGAGCTCGGGCGGCTCTCCAAGACCGCCGAGCAGATCGGGCTCGTCTCGGGCGTCCGGAAGCCGGTCAAGCGGGAGAACAAGCGGATCGCCGACGTCTCGATCAACGGCGTGACGCCGAACGTGGCCGAGCTCCAGAACCTCGACATCGAGGAGGGGCGCTTCTTCACGGAGAACGAGTACGAGCGGCGCGCCTTCGTGGCGGTCATCGGCTCGGAAGTGCGGGAGCAGCTCTTTCCGCGGATCGACCCGATCGAGAAGACCATCCTCGTCGGCGGCATGCCGTTCCGGGTCATCGGCCTTCTCGTCAAGCAGGGGTCGGTCCTCGGCCAGAGCCAGGACAACGTCGTCTACATCCCGCGCGAGACGCTGGAGAAGGCATGGGGCGGGAACCGGAGCGTCGGGGTCTACATCCGGGCCCGGGGGGGCGTTCCGGGGGTTCCCGCCTCGATGGACGAGGTCCGGACGATCTTCCGGGCGATCCGGAAACTCAAGCCGGACGCGCCCGACCCGGTCGCTTTCGTCACCTCGGAGGCGATCATGGTCGTCTGGGCGACGATCTCGGCCGGGGCCTTCTCCCTCCTCGTCTTCATCAGCGGGATCTCCCTCCTGGTCGGCGCCATCGTCATCGCGAACATCATGCTCGTCTCGGTCGTCGAGCGGACGAAGGAGATCGGCCTGAGGCTCGCCGTCGGAGCCCGGAAGGCCGACATCCGCCGGCAGTTCCTGCTCGAGGCGATCCTCCTCGCCTTCGGCGGCGGGGCGATCGGGGTCTTCTTCGGCTGGGTCATCGCCCTCTGCGTCGACGCCTTCTCGCCGCTTCCGGCCCGCGTCTCGCCCGGGCTCATCGCCTCGGGCCTGACGCTCGCGACGCTCACGGGCGTCATCGCGGGGGTCTTCCCCGCGGTCAAGGCCTCCCATCTCCCTCCCATCGAGGCCCTTCGCCATGAGTAGGGCCGGGATCCTCGACGCGGTGCGCCGGGTCCTCGCGGAGAACCTCCGCTTCGCGCTGACCGCGCTCCGGGCCCACAAGCTCCGGGCGGGGCTGACGATCGTCGGGATCGTCATCGGCGTCTGGACGGTCATCGCGATGGTGGCTCTCGTGACCGGCTTCAACCGGAACGCCGAGGAGGCCTTCTCGAGCTGGGGGACCCTGCTCGTCCAGTTCCAGAAGTTCGAGCCCCGCTTCGGCGGCGGGCCGATTCCCGAGGAGGAGCGGAACCGGAAGGACCTGACGATCGAGGACGCCGAGGCGATCGCCCGGCTCGCCCCCTCGATCCTCGCCGTCTCCCCGGAGCGCTACTACTGGGGCGGGGCGCAGGTGAAGGGGAACGGGAACGAGGCCAATGGCGTCCGCTTCGGAGGGGTGAACCAGAACTACGCCATCTGCAACAACTGGACGGTCGGGGACGGGATGAACATCTCGGAGATCGACGTCCTCCACGCCCGCGACGTGGCGATCATCGGGACGGACGTCCGGGACGCCCTCTTCAAGGGAAAGGACCCCCTCGGCCAGTTCGTCACCGTCGCCGGGCGGCGGATGCAGGTGATCGGGGTCTGGGCGAAGAAGGGTTCGGGGGCCTTCGGCGGCCAGCCGGACAACGAGCTGATGATCCCGATCTCGACCTTCGACAAGTACTTCCCCCAGATCAAGAACTCGCGCGGCGACACCATCCACATCGCGACGATCCCCCGCACGCCGGAGCTGGTGAACCAGGCCGTCGAGGAGGGGACCGCGATCCTCCGCGCCCGCCGGAAGGTCCCCTTCAACAAGCCGAACGACTTCGCCATCTTCACCGCCGAGAAGCAGATCCAGCAAATGACGGCGGTGACCGGCGCCATCTCGGGCGTCATGGTCCTCATCGCCGCGATCGCCCTCGTCGTGGGCGGGGTCGGCGTCATGAACATCATGCTCGTCTCGGTCACCGAGCGGACGAAGGAGATCGGCCTCCGGAAGGCGGTGGGCGCCCTGCGGCGCGACATCTCGCTCCAGTTCCTGACGGAGGCGATGACGCTCACAGCGCTCGGGGGGGCCATCGGCGTCCTCCTCGGGCTCCTGACGGCGGTCGTCGTCCGGAACGTGACACCGCTCGCCACGGCCACGCCCCTCTGGAGCATCTTCGTCGGCCTCGGGGTCTCGATCTCGATCGGGCTCTTCTTCGGCCTCTATCCGGCCGTCAAGGCGGCGCGGCTCGATCCCATCGAGGCCCTGCGGTACGAGTAGCCGCTTCCGCTACCATCGTTCCATGGCACTCCGCGTGAAGACCGCCACCGTGCTCGGGGACGAGCTGGCCGTCGCCTGGAGCGACGGGACGGAGAGCTACGTCAAGCTCGTGACCCTCCGTCGCCTCTGTCCCTGCGCCGGGTGCGCCGGGGAGCGCGACCTCCTCGGGCGGCTCATGAAGGGGCCGGACCGCCCCCTCACGGCGGCGTCGTTCGAGGCCGTCCGGACGGCGCCGGTGGGGGGGTACGCCATCCAGATCTTCTGGGGCGACGGGCACTCGGACGGGCTCTACCCGTTCGTGAGGCTTCGCGAGTGGGGCGAGAAGCCGCCCGAGCTTCCCCCGCTGCCGGTTCTCCCGTCGCTCCCCGTCCGCTGAGTCAGGGCCGCTTTTCCTCGAGAGCCTTCCGGACGGTCTTGCTGAAGTCGGCCCGCTTCGTCCCCTTCACCGCCTCGGCGTAGAGGAGCGCCACGGCCCGCGGGCCCTCGGCGAGCGCCTTGACGTAGGCGGCCCGTCCCTTCTTCCGGAGGAGCAGATCCGCCATCTGCGCGCCGACGACGTTCGGGTACTGCGCCCAGAAATCCCCGCGGGAGGCGTCCTCGAGGAGCTGGCGTCGGCTGGCGTCCTTCTCCTTCGGGTCGAGAAGGCGGTCGGCCGCCTGGTTCCACCGGAGGAAGGCGCGCTGGACCGGCTCGGCGAAGAAGGGGTCGAGCGGGAAGAACTCGTCGGGGATGAGGAAGAGCGCGGCCGGGCCCTCCTCCACGCTCCGCGAGAGGAGCGTCAGGAAGTCGGCTCCGCCCGCGGGGGGCCAGGCCGGAGGCTTCCGGACCCGGGACGCGAAGAGGTTTCGCCAGGCCGCGGAGCCCGCCTCCCGGAGCATCTTCAGGAACGCCTCCCGGGGCTGGAGCCGTCCGCTGGCGTCGCCGAGGAGGCGCGGCAGCTCGACGACGAAGACGAGGGCGTCCCCCTCGCGGACCGTGGTCATCTCGCGGAACCCGCCGCTTCCGAGGAACGGGAGGACGACGAGGCGCGCCGTGACGGCCGGGTCGTCGGGGAGGAGCGACGCCACGCGGGCGGCGAGGAGCGGCGCGGCGGTCGGTGCGCTCTGCTCCGCCGCGTCGAGGACGGACCGGTAGAGAGATGCGTCGGCCTGGAAGCCGGCGAGGATCGCGTCGGGCGTCCCGGTGGCGGCGGTGACGAGCCGGCCGAAGAAATCCTCGGCGTTGGTCCCCTCGGCCCGGAGCGCCGCGCGCGCCGGAGCGGACGCCTTGAGGCGCCGGAGGGCCGCGGGCGCGCCGTCGCCCCCCGAGAGAAGGGTCAGGATGTCGCGCGCCGGCTCCGTGTCGATCGTGACGGTGACGAGGTGAGGAGTCCGCGCCGCCGTGTCGAACGGCGGGCCGGCCGCCGGCGAGGGGACCTGGCCGGTCGCCGCCGGCGCGGCGGCGAGCGCCAGGAGGAGGAGCGCGGCGGCGCGGCTAGCCAAGGAGCGCCTCCACCGCGGCGTCGAGGTCGGCGAAGTCGGGGAGGACGACGTCGGCCCCGGCGGCGGCGAGGGCCGCGGCCGACGTCCTTCCGGTCGCGACGGCCACGACGCGCGCCCCGATCGCCCGGCCGCAGGCCACGTCCTGCCGGGCGGCGCCCACCACGACGCAGTCCCCCCCCTCGAAGGCGATTCCGGTCGTCGCCCCGGCGCGGGGGAGGGCCACCGGTCC